>CALUTX010000115.1 GCA_944323815.1 uncultured Parabacteroides sp.
ACGGGTAGTTTTCATCAATATTACATCAAGGCTGGCGAGACAACCGCCATGTTGAATTACTATCGTGAACCGCGTTTCTATGCGCATTTGGCTTTCGACCGAAGTCTGTATGAGGCCCAGTCTCAGGAAGAGGATGAAACCATTATGATAGAGAACCGAAGTGGGGAGGTACACGGACAGCGATATGCGGCAAGTAACATTATGACGGGTTATTTCATTAAGAAATTGGTTAGTTTCAGGTCGGGTACAACGACGAATTCTCCGAGTCCTTATACGTTTAAGATTCCGATTGTCCGTTTAGGCGATTTGTATCTGTTGTATGCGGAGGCATTGAACGAAATAAAAAATGCGCCGGATGCGGAGGTGTATGAATGGGTGGATAAGATTCGGGAACGGGCCGGTTTGAAGGGCGTGGTCGAGTCGTGGGCCCAACATTCGAATGTGCCGAATAAACCGCAGACCAAAGAAGGGATGCGTGAAATTATCAAGCGGGAACGGCTGATTGAATTGGCTTTTGAAGGACAGCGTTTCTTTGATTTGCGCCGTTGGAAAGATGCCGAGACTTATTTGAATGAACCGATACAGGGTTGGGATTACACGGGACAAAACGTGAGAGATTATTATGTGGTCAGAACCTATTTTGATGATAGGAATTATACATACAAGGATTATTTGTGGCCGATACGACTTTCTTCGTTAATCCGAAATTCAAATTTGGTTCAAAATCCGGGATGGTAATAATGTAATTAAAAAAGAAGAGCAATATGAAAAGTATAGATAGGATTTGGATGGGTTTGTATGTTGCCATGGCAACATGGATCTTCGCTGCATGCAGCGAAGATAGGGTAGGACAAAATCCGACAGATAATATCCCGCCGGCGGCTATATCGGCGGTCGAAGTGGAACCGCAGCCGGGAGGAGCGAAAATCTCTTATAAACTTCCGGAAGAGACGGACATCTCTTATGTGAAGTGTGAATATGATTTTAATGGGGTACAGAAAGAGGCCCGTTCTTCCGTATATAAAAATTATGTGACCATTGAAGGGTTGGCAGAGATTAAACCCTGTAACTTCACGTTGTACTTAGTCGACCACAGTGAAAATTTGTCCGAACCGTATGAAGGTTCGTTTACCCCTTTGGAACCTCCTTACCAGACGATTTACAAGTCCATCAGCATGACGCCGGATTTCGGCGGCGTGACAATCCGTTGGGAGAACTCGTCTAAAGCCCTTATCGGTGCGTTCCTGTTGGCGATGGGCGATGAAGGCGAATGGGAAGAATATGATTTGGTCTATTCCTCTTCGGAAGAAGGAAAGTATTCGATTCGCGGGTATAATACGGATGAAAGACTTTTTGGCGTTGTGTTGGTGGACCAATTCGGCAATACCTCCGACACGTTGAAGCAGGCGGCTGTTCCTTTGTATGAGAAAGAATTGGATAAAAAGAAGTTTAAAAACGGCTATTTGTTAGGAGATAATAATTCGGTGAGCAGTAATCGTCCATTGGAAAATATTTGGGATGGAAATTTGACGAAAATCTGGCATACGGATGCCGCTAAACCGTTTGATCCGCCTCAGACGTTTACCATCGATTTGGGAGTTACTGCGAAGTTGAGCCGTATGGTTTTGTATAATCGGATTGATTATGGTTTCAAGCAACATAATGTCCGTTATTTCGAAGTATATGGGACGAATGAACTGAAATATCCGTATGACGATGAATATTGGCGGAGTGGCCCTTGGCGTGACGATTGGGTCTTGTTGGGCGATTTTGAGGTGGTCAAACCGTCCGGACTTCCATTGGGTGAAGAAACGGACGAAGATAAAGCAGCTGTGGAAGCCGGATTTGAGTTTATCTTTGAACCCGGAGCAGGAGAGTTCAGGTATCTTCGTTTTGCCGTGAAGGAGACATGGGCAAAGACGAAAGCATTGCATATTGGCGAAGTGTTCATTTATGGTGATGATGGCGTGAGGGAGTAGTAATTAATTAAAAAGAGCTTATTATGAATAGAAATAGAATGAGAAACAGAGGAGTCAGCCTTCTGTTGGTATGTGTTATCGGTATGCTGTTTTTCGCTTGCGATGATGTGAATACCATTCATCAGGAATATTATGATCGGGGAGAGGGTATCTATACCGGTGCTGTGGATTCTTTACATTATCAAGTCGGATATGAGAAAGTCCGCTTTACGTGGGAGGTGAATGCGGATCCGCGCATACGGGAGGTGCTGATTTATTGGAATGAGCGGGCGGATTCCGTCGTGCTGGAGGTCAACCGGGAGCAAGACGAGCGGTTTGCGATGAGCCATTTGTTGGAAGAGATTCCCGAAGACAGTTATATCTTTGAATTTGTGACGACAGATGGCATCGGCCATTATTCGCTATCCAAAGAGGTGTCGCTCGAAGTGTTGGGAGATTCCTATGCCAGCTCGTTGCGGAATCGGTCGATTGCCTCTGTGGAGCAGCGGGAAGACGGGAGTCTGGCCCTTATTTGGGAGCCGATAGCCAGTAACAACATACAGCATACCACGTTGGAGTATGAGCTGAATGGAGAGAGCCACTCCGTGAAAGTCGAGAATGGAGAGACGGAGACGCTTTTGACCGGTTTGAACATCGGGGATGAGGTCGTGGTCTTTTCGACCTTCCTGCCGCCCAATGCGTTTGAGACGTTCGACTCACCGCGTAGGAGCTATGTGTTGGAGTAGATTCATAAATTTCACGGCTGCATCAGGTCATTGAGGGCTTGGTGCAGCCATTTGTTTAACGATAAATAATTTGTATCATGGACCTGACAAAGACCTATGAGTGGGAATTTGATCTCGAAGAGTACACGATGACCACCGACGTGAGCGAGGACTACCTCGCCCGCATGAAAACCGGCAAGACGGCCGACGAAGAAGAGATAATCAAGGATATTGCGATTGAGCGCACGGATATCCGCCCGGAGACACTCCGGATGTGTAACCAATTGATGGGTGACAAAATCATCCAGAAACTCTGTGAGGGGTATATTGTTTCGACGCAGACGGCTACCTATGTGCCTTCCATTACGGGCGTGTTTATGGGGTCGACGGGTAATGTGGATAGCACGAAAAATCTTTGCATCGTCAACATTTCCAATTCCCAAGCGCTGCGCAAAGCGTTGAAGAACGTGAAGCCCAAGTTTTCCGGATTGGTTCGCACGATGGGCGGCGCCCGCATCGCGTTGGTACGCGATGTGCGGACAAAGAAGACCGACGGAACCATCACGCCCGGCGGTATGATTGATGTGACGGGCAGCAACATCCGCTGCTTGAATGCCGACGGTTCGGACGTAGGTGTCATCCGCTTCCTGAATGCCGATACGCGCGCGGAGGTGGCGACTGTTGATGCCGCCGAACTGGGTATGAACGACCCCAGCCACCTGATGTTCAACGCACCGGCATTGGACGAAGGGGCTTATATCCTGCAAATCGAAACCTATTTCAGCAATGCGACCACACTGCTGAAGCAGCCCCGTCTGATCGACTATCCGGTGACGCTCTATGTCGGCGAACGTCCTTCGACCGGTGGCGGCGAGGAGGAAGAAGAACGGCCCGGCGGCCTCTGATTCCGGTTCTCTTTTTTGTAGCGACGGTCGTTACCGCCCGGCATTTGCTATCGACGTCGGGCGGTAACTGCTGTCGATACCGAACGATAACGGGTGTCGACGCCGAGCGGTAACAGGTATCGACGCCGAACGGTATCGACAGTCGACGCCGCCCGACGTCGGATGTCGACGGAAGAGGGGAGAATGAAAAATATCATGAGATGCTATGAGTTGTTTAATATAGTTAATAATTAATGGGAGAAATAAGTATGAGTTGGATTCGGTTTTATAAGATTTATTGTTATCTGTTTTTGTTTGGCTTGTGTTCGTGTGAAATGGATATGGAGCTGGGAACAGAAGAGGAGGAAGTTGATCGGAGGTATTTATATGAATGTCTTGGGCATGGTGAGTGCTTACCTACGGTAAAGGTACATGCTAATTCTCAGTCTGTCAGTATATCATGGAGTAGTAGTGGGTTTAATGATCATCGCTTTTATTTGTCGTGTGAAGGAGGAGGTTGTAATGAATTTGGTTCCGTAGGGGCTAACGGTAGTTGGGATTTAGATATACCAAGTAGGGGAGAGTCTTGTATAATAAGATATGTGATAAGTTGTGACAGTTATTATTGTGAAGATTGTATGGAAGATGGAAGTTTTAAAATATCATCAGATGGAACAGTAGAGGAAGGTAGTCATTATGATTGTTTTAAAGAGTATTATTCATATGGAATAAGTGGTTCTTATGATGTAATTTTAAAAAAGTCTGATAATCAATATCCGCCAGATCTTGATTATATGGATGTTGATATGGTAGATGCTTATGAGATGACCTCTGATCCTTTTAATCCGTATAAAAGAGTTGGTGGTCCAACGATGAGAAAGTTTGGTTATGATGAAATCGTGATATCGGATTTGCCAAAAGAGCAAGGAAAACATTATCAGATTGTGTTGAGAAACAGTGCTTGTTTAATGTCGGAAAGCGAACATTATATTTATTTTACGTATTATGCTACTTCTTCTGACATCGTACTTTCTCCGACTAATGTGATGTATGTAAATGGTCATTATTAAAAAATAGTGCTTATGAAAACAAAGATAGTTATTATCTGCGGACTGTTTTTGCTCTGCCTGCTAAGTTGTGGAAGCAAAAGGGTGGCGCGCTCAACAACCTTTTATCAACTGGCGGGAACGGATACGATGCTGCTGTCCGATAGTTTGTTGTCGGTAGATTCATTGTCCCTGCTCCTTGTTTCCCTGTCCGACGATACCTCCCGGCTGATGTCGGCATGGGATTTGAAATGGTCGCGTAACTATGAGGATATGTTAAACCGGAGTGTGCAGAATCCTCTTTCTACTGGATGGTCGGGGAAAATCTATGTATTCGGCGATATTCATAACCATTTTTGGAATACAATCGTATTGAACCGGGTGGCGGAAGAGATGAGCGTGGCCACTTCTGCCGAAGTGTATTTTCAGAAAGACCGGTCGGAAGTGATGGACTCGGTCGACTTGGTAAACTTATTGGAAAAGGAGAAAGTAGACGGGGTGATTGCGTTGGATTCGCTTTTCTTTCAATTTAATCAAGCCGAATCGCATGATATTCAATACCTCGATAAAAAATTCACTATGAGAATGGGGTCGCTATTTTTCCATTCGTCGACACAAACCTCTGTAGGGTATCGTTCGTATTGGAGCTTTGTGTGGAAAAAGGGGGCGGAAATCAAGAGAGAACGCATTCTGCAAACGGGCGAATTGTATGAGGAAAACGAAGAAGGTAACCCGATGCAATTTGTTCTGAATTGTGCCTATAAGGTGGGAGCCGATTTTGTGAAGCTTGTGCGGTAAAACAAAGAAGAAAATCGTGAGAAAGTATAAGTAAATAGGAATATCGTACAAGCGGATGCATGTTATAAATGTATATTTTTGCCTTTACCATGAGCCTGCTATCCTTAAATAGCGTCAAGGTGAGGGAGAAAAGGATAATATCATGGTTCTTTCATTTACAGCTTTGCTTAGGGTTAGAACAGACTATCTGCCGGGAAAACAGATTTTGTCGAAGGGTAAATGAAGGAGTTGTGCAGTCATACTAATTAATTAAAAACAATTGTGATGAAAAGAAGAAACTTTCTGACAAGCTCATTCCTGATTGGAGCTGGGTTACCATTGGGCATGATGGCTCCTACGTCATGTAGCGGTAACGGAGGAGGAGAGGGAGCTTCGTCGGCAGCTCCCAAGCAATTTACGCCCGAAGAACTGGGCATGTTTTCATTCGTAGACGTCGCGCCCGACGGCAAACCGCTCAAGGCCGCCCTCATCGGCAACGGTGACCGGGGTACGGGTGCTGCCTGCCAGTTCCTGGAATCGGGGCCGAACGTGTCGATTATCGCGTTGGCCGATGTCTTCAAAGACCGCCAGGATACGTGCCGCAAGATTCTGAAAGAACGTTATAAAAACGAGGTGCCGGATGCCAACTGCTTCTTGGGTTTTGATGCATACAAAAAGGTGATGGCCATGCCGGAGGTAGACGTGGTGCTCTTGTGTACGCCGACGCACTTCCGTCCGGAACACTTCAAGGCGGCAGTGGAAGCACGCAAGCATGTGTTCATGGAGAAACCGTGTGCCGTCGATCCGACGGGTATCCGGACGGTCATTGCGGCTGCGAAGGTGGCAGAAACGGCGGGCTTGACGGTCATCACCGGTAACCAACGTCGTCACCAGCGGGATTATTGGGAGGCGTATGTAAACGTTCGTAACGGTATGATTGGCGATGTAATTGCCGCTACCGCGCATTGGGATCAAGGTGCGTGGTGGAACAAAAAGAAACGGCCGGAATGGAGCGACATGGAGTATTGCATCCGCAACTGGTTTAACATCAAGTGGCTGAGCGGCGACCATATACTGGATCAGGCGGTCCATAATATAGACATCGTGACCTGGTTCATGGGGATGCGTCCGCTGTCCGCAACCGGATTCGGCGGCCGTGTACGTCGCTTGACGGGTGACATCTATGATAATTTTGCTGCGGACTATACTTATGACGGGAACAAGCGTATGCTCTGTACCGCCCGCCAGATAGACGGTTGCGAAGGAAACGTGTCTGAACAGATTTTGGGAACGAAAGGTGTGGCTCTGCTGAACAACGGCAACAATATCCGCATCGAAGACTATCAGGGAAATATCCTTTGGAAATATGACTATGAGGCGAAACCGGTGAAGAATCCCTATAATCAGGAACATATCCATTTGGTAGAATCCATCCGTTTGGACAAGAAGATCAATCAGGCGATGGACCTCGCTTATTCTACTCAAGTAGCTATCCTCGGACGTGAAGCGGCCTACACGGGTAAGCGCATCACATGGGATGAGATTATGGCTTCCAATTTGCGTTACGGCCCGACAGAATATGCGTTAGGTCCGTTGCCCGATTATCATGAAGGTGAAGCGCCTAAGCCCGGAAAGGATCCGCAGGCACCTATGTAAATAGAGTTTGAGTCATTAAGGAGAAAATAACCAGAAAGAATTATCTATGAAGTTGTTAAAGAAGTCAGGACAACGCCTGTGCTTGTTGCTGTTGGCAATCGTAGCGGCACAGGCGCTGCCTGCCCGTTCGCCGGTCGATTATGTGCGGCCGCAGATTGATTCACACAAGTCGCGTTGGTTTTATTTCTCGTCGGCATGCCGTCCTTTCGGGATGGTCAGTCTGAGTCCGGATACGTGGGTAAAGGGCTCGTGGAATTCGGGCTATTTGTATGACTCTACCGCCGTGCGCTGCTTCAGCCATATCCATTGCTGGCAGCTATCCGGTATTCCGGTCATGCCTACGACGGGTGAAGTGACCGGACATCTGGGAATGGAAGCCTACAAATCCCCTTTCTCCCATCAATCGGAAGTCGTCAAGCCGGGTTATCATCGGCTGACATTGGACCGTTACGGCATCGAGGTCGAGCTGACATCGACCACACGAGTGGGGATGCACCGCTATCGCTACCCGAAAGGCGAACCGGCGAATGTCCTGTTCGACGTCGGGGCATTCTTGGGACATGGCCAGATGCAGTCGGCAGCCATCCGCGAAGTATCGGACACGGAGGTTCGCGGATATGCGGTGATGGCGCCTACGATGCGGCGTCAGAAGCCGGTGAAGGTATTCTTCGTCGCCCGCTTCGACCAGCCTTTTACGGAGTTCGGTGGCTGGGAGATGGCCGGGAAAGAGAAACAGCTGGTGCGGAAGTCCTCGTTTGAGGGGGCGAACGTAGGCGGCTATGTCCGCTATGAAAAGCTGCGCGGCGGCAAGTTGCAGATGAAAGTGGCCATCTCTTACGTGAGCGAAGAGCAGGCCCGTCTGAACCTGGACACCGAACTGAACCATTGGGACTTCGACCGTGTGAAGCGCGACTCCTTCGACGAATGGAACCGCGAACTGGGGAAAATCACCGTCGAAGGCGGCACGGAAGCCGAACGCATCAAGTTTTATACTGACTTGTGGCACACCTTGTTGGGCCGACACATCTTCTCGGACGTCAACGGGAAGTATCTCGATAATACGGGCGATACGCCTCAGATCCGGCAAGTCCCGCTCCGCGACGGCAAACCGGTGCGCAACACGCATAACTCCGACGGCCTTTGGGGCTCGGAATTTAACCTCAATATCCTCTGGTCGCTCGCCTATCCGCAGGTGATGAGCGAGTTTGTCTCGACCTTTGTCGATTACTATCACAACGGCGGCATGATAGCGCGTGGCCCGAGCGGTGGCGATTACACCTATGTCATGGTCGGCGACCAAGTGGTGCCGTTGATAGCCGCAGCCTATAATAAAGGTATACGCGACTTCGACATAGACGCTGCCTATGCCGGCTGCCTGAAGAACTCCGAGCCGGGAGGCATCCGTGATTATGCCGGATATGGCCGGGAGCCGTCTGCCTTCATGGAGAACTACATCTCCAAAGGGTTCGTCCCGGAGGGTGTTCCGGGAAAAGGCGGACATCGGGAAGGATGCGCCATCACGCTCTATTTTGCATACGAAGACTGGTGCATGGGGCAGCTGGCAAAAGGCTTGGGCAAGGAGGAGGTCTACCGCAAGTATGATGACCGTTCGTATAACTATCGCTACGTATATGACCGCCAGAGCGGCTGGATGCGTCCCCGCATGGCGGACGGTACCTGGTTGAAGGATTTTTCGCCCGTCGGGAAAGGCTTCAACATGCCGGGATTCGTGGAGAGCAATGCGGCGATTTTCACCTACTATGTGCCACATAACATCCCCGACTTGATTTATCTGCTAGGCGGGAAAGAACGCTTCGTGGGGCGGCTGAACAAGCAGTTCGAGCAGGCGGCGCCGCGTAACTTCATTAC
>CALUTX010000116.1 GCA_944323815.1 uncultured Parabacteroides sp.
GGTTGTTTTGCGATTCGAGCAGCAAGCGGGCGGCTCCCAATACTGTTTGAGCGACGATTTCTTGCGCCTCTTTAGGGTAAAAACCGAGTTCGATGCCTCCTTCAATGGCTGCACGGATATAGCGGAGGGCGAAAGCGATGCCACATGAGGCCAAAGCTGTCCCGGCCGTCATCAACCGTTCTTCTATAAATAAGGTATGGCCTAATACGTTGAAAAGCTGGAGTACTTGCGCAATCTGTGTTTCCGAAGCCCCTTTTGCACTGACGAAGGTCATGCTGCTTCCCACTTCAACCGCCGTATTGGGCATCAGACGGAACAGCGGGGGAAGTGTCGTTTGGCAATCACCGTTTGCGTCATCACGCTGAAGGTAACTTGCCAGCGTATCGAAGGAAACACCGGCGGCGACGGAAGCAATCATCTGTTTTTCATAATCCAGAACCCCTTTGATTTGGCGGATGACGGTTTCGACCCGCCACGGTTTGACTGCGATGAGGATGAGGTCTGCCCCTTGGGCTGCAGCGACGTTGTCTTGCGTGAGGACAAAACCTGGATGGGCGGCGCCTATTTTTTCTAAGGTGGCAGCTGACTGTGCCGTACATGTGATGTCGGACGCTTTCAGCAAGTTGCCTTTGGCCAATCCGCGCGCGATAGCGCCTCCCATGTTTCCTGCTCCGATAATTGTAACTTTCATAATGGATGTTTGTTTGATGATTCAACCGGACAAATGTACGTTTTTTATGCGGACTTCGGCTTTTTCTGTTCTCCTTTTTACCCCGTCAAACTTGCGTTCCCTCTTAATTGGTAGGGAAGTCCGTCCTAAAATGGCTGATCCGGCACAAAATTACCCCTCCATTGCCGGATAGTTTTGCAGAGGTGCCCAACAAATTTGTGTTCGACCTTCGTCGGACAGCTGTTTGACGGTTGTCGGACAGCTGTTTGACAAGGGTCGAATAACTGTCTGACAGCCGTCAAACAAAGAATTTCCCTCAGGCTCCGCAAAATTACCCGGCGGGAAATGAGGTTTTTCCCGGAACGTGGGGGAAAATAGGTGCCGTCCCGCCACTTGTGAGCCGGCACTTTGTCAATCGGTGTATTCAAACCATTCTCTTCGCTTTAAGGATACGTTTTGCCATTTGGAAGATTTTCCATAATTTCGTGTATGCGGATGATTTCAATAAATGAACGATTTAATATGAAAGAATTTAATTTGCAATTTGCCAGCCATTCGAAATTAGAACAGCTAAAGCAGTTCGTTTTGGAACATGGCACTTATATCGAACTTAAAAAGGGCGAACAGTTTTCTATTCAAGGAAAAGTGAATCATCGGGGAGCCTATATTGAAAACGGTTTATTGAGATATACTCGTGTGGATGAAAGAGGAAATATACATATCGTAGGATATACTTTCTCCGGAGAATTTGCAGGAAGTTTATGTACACTTATAGCACCTGATCAACCGTCATTCGTAACCATTGAAGCCGTTTGCGATACAAAGATTTGTTATATATCCTATTCAAAAGTGGAAGAATTCTTTGCCACAAATGCTGAAACCATGCAAATAAAGTGCGTGCTTGTTGAACAATCATACCTATTAATGTATCATAGATTACTGGATATGTACTGTAAGACCACGGAAGACCTGTATCTTGACTTATTGAACAGATGCCCCGATATTCAAGAGTATATTACACTGAAGGAGATTGCTTCTTTCTTGCGAGTCACACCGGAAACAATCAGTCGTATACGGCGTAAGCTGGCGAAGTAGTTGAGCTTTTAACAACCATTATATTAGAGTCTTGATATTTGTCAAGACCTTTTTCATTTAGTTCCCCTTACTTTGCTGCTTTCAAATGATTAATGTTCAATTACTAAAAACGGTAACAACATGAACAAGCAAATTGCGGTATTTATAGGTAAAGTTTTATTCGTATTATGCCTGCTGTTTTTGGTAGGAAATGTTTCTGCTCAGCGAAGATATTATTGCGAAGTGAAGGGCATTGAAAAAGAACTTTCTGCCGGGCTGAAGATTATTTTTGACTTTGGTACAAAGGCTTCCTACAATATCTGGGGAGACCTCAGCAGTCAATTAAAATTTGTAGATGATAAAGGTGAAGAAATCAAGTTCAATAGTATGGTTGATGCAGCTAACTATATGGTCGAAAGGGGCTGGAAGTTTCAGCAAGCCTATTCCTCTGTCTATACCGGCAATTCTATTATTCACTGGATATTCTTCAAAGATGCTGCAAATATGGAAGAAGCGAAGGAAGGTATTATGACCAAAGCAGAATATCAGAAAATGAAAAGTGAACAAGATTATTAAGACTGGAAAATGTGGTGTGATGCCGACTAATCAGATAATAGCAAATATTGGGAAATCAGTAATGTTTTTGCTGTTTTTCTTAATTTGTTGTCCAGTCAATGCACAAGAACAAAACGGGTGGACTGCGAACGATTCTGTTCGATTGGTTAAAATGTTGAATGGAGAAATACCCATACAGATCAATGATGCTTTTAAAAGGGAATTGGAACAGTCAATGATTGCTCATCCGATCAAAGACGATAGTAGGCACTGGGATGATTTCAGTTTGGATCTTGATTCCAAGGAGATTTTCCCGAATGAGGTAAATATGGGTTATGGCACAGTGTTTCACAACAAATTAAACCATAACAACAATTTATGGAATGGACATCTAAAATGCAAAATCCTTATGATAAATAGTCGGACAGATAAAAATCTCCCTTTTATAAATGTTCAACAAAACACGAATATAGCTATTCCTTTAAATGACAAATGGAATTTTGATTTGTATGGGGGCTACACACAGTATAAAAGGAATAGTGTTATAATTCCTCCAACGGCTATTCCATATACTATTGGTGGTGGATTTTCATATAATGTCGGAAAGAATATGTTTATTGGTACACAAACCGATTATCAATATAATATCCTTCAAAAGAAGTGGGAATGGTTCTGTGGATTGAGATTTACAATAAACTTTTAAACTGTTGATATTATGATAAAGAAGATTATGATACTCATATTATTCTTAGGTAATATCGGAATATCTCAAGCGCAAACGATTACGGGCAAGATAATAAACAATGAACGGCAACCGATAGAAGGTGCTACTATCGTCATGCAAACGCTTGATTCCACTTTTATAGATGTAACGATATCTGATACAAACGGTGTATTTGTTTTAAACGGCCAGCCCAATGAATACCGTCTGCTAGTGCAACATATTTTGTTTCAGACCCAATATATAACAGATAACAAAAAAGATGTAGGCATAATCTGGCTTGTTTCGCAAGATTATGCGTTGGATGAAGTTGTCGTGAAAGCGGAACGTCCTTATGTCAAGGCTGAAAATGGACGTTTAGCCTATAATCTGTCTTTGCTTCCCGGAAATAAAACAACAAACAATGCATACGAAGCGATAACCAAATTGCCGGGTGTGCAACCCAGCAGAGGTACGCTTACTTTGGCTGGAACGGAGAGACTGACGATTATTTTGAATGGCAAACCAACAACCATGGATGCCGGACAAATAGAAAATCTCTTACGCAACATGCCAATCGACCGGGTAGAGAAAGCAGAAGTCATGTATAGTGCGCCACCTGAATATCATGTAAAGGGAGCTGTGATAAATGTCGTATTGAAGCATCCGGATGATTATGCCTTTCAGGGAGAAATAAATGCGGACTACAACAACCAATATTTCAATAGCGGTGGAATGAATGCCAACTTTCACCGTTCTACTCCCAAAAACTCTTGGGATGTGATATATAGTGCCTATAACATTCACAATATGGAGTACATGAACCTGTACTCCCGACACTCTTTGGCGGAGCAAGTATATCCTATCGAACAGAACGAACAGCTTCGCAGTAAATATTGGAAGCATAGCCTGCAAACTTCATTCGCTTATAATTTCAGCGATAAAAGTCATATCAACATATCCTATACAGGCGATTATACTCCAAACCAACATAATAATAGCCAGACAATTGGAAACTTCCAGGCTGGGAATGTAGATAAGTATGTGGATTCTCGTATGCACAATGTCACCTTACAATATCAATCCGCCTTTGGTTTGAATATCGGTGGCGATTACACTTATTACCGTTCAGACAACAACCAATATCTGCATACCTTTTTTCAGAGTGGCGAACAAAGTAGTTTTGATATGGTAAGTGGGCAAAAAATAAACCGATATTCAATCTATGCCGACCAAAAACATTCATTAGCGAAAGGTTGGAACTTAGGTTTCGGTGCATCGTTCCGTTTGGCAAAAGATTATGATTACCAAACCTATAATCATGTGACGGGGGATATTAGTACTCGGAATTTACAATCCGATTTGGCAGAACAAACAACAAATTTCTATCTTTCCATCGGCAAGAATACTCAAACGGGTGCCTCTTTTTCACTTTCTGCCACAGGAGAGTATTATACGATTGGGAACTACCGCAAATGGGCAGTCTATCCACAAGCATCGATTACTTACTCCTTAAATCCCAAACATACGTTCCAACTATCGCTATCTACCGATAAAACCTATCCAAGTTATTGGGCGATGCAATCATCTGTCAATCATCTGAATGGCTATACGGAATTGCACGGCACATCCGGATTAAAGCCCATGACGACTTATAGCCTGAATGGAAATTATATTTTACGTCAGAAATATATTTTCGGTTTGTTCTTTCTCCATTCAACGGACTATTTCGTACAGACAGCCTACCAATCCACCGAACGGCTTGCCTTGATTTATAAATATACCAACTGGAACTATATGCAACTGGCAGGAGCTAACATTATACTGCCATTCAAGGCGGGGAATTGGTTGGATTCACGTTTGACTCTAACCGGTATGCAGATACGCCAGCGATGTGACAATTTTTTTGATATCCCATTTAACCGGAAGCAATGGATGTTCAATGCGATGCTGGATAATGCATTTAAGATTAAACAAAATCTGTTTTTTGAATTAATGGGATCCATACAAACTCCGACAATACAGGGGACATTTGATATTGAAACATGCTATAATCTTACAGTCGGGATAA
Source organism: uncultured Parabacteroides sp. (assembly GCA_944323815.1). Lineage (GTDB taxonomy): Bacteria > Bacteroidota > Bacteroidia > Bacteroidales > Tannerellaceae > Parabacteroides. The sequence continues at coordinate 5,071 of CALUTX010000116.1, forward strand.
AATGGAATATAGCGAAAGACAAAATCAGTCTTTCTGTTCGTTGCAATGATATTTTCAACACAGGCAATCCCAATTTGAAAGTACGTTTCAAAGGACAATATTTAGATATGGATAATTATTATTCCCGAGCATTTAACATACATTTTACTTATCGGTTTGGCGGATATAAGAAAAAACAAACAAAAGGTGTCGACACATCAAGGTTTGGACATTAATTGTTCTTCTGTTGCACTTTCAATTTGGCTTAGCGAAAAGATTTTGTCGGAGGTAAGTTTACTTACACGCCGGGTAAATGGATTTACAATGAAGGTAAATGAGGCTTTGATTTTGATGCCGTTTGTTTATAATCCGATGTTTTTATGTACATTTGCCCTTCGGAAATAAATATAAAAACAATAATAAATAGGTTTTACATGAAAAAAACGATTTTTGCAACAGGCGTATGGATGGCCGCAATGTGGATGGCCGGGAGTGTGTACGCGCAAAATGCTGAAAAAACAGAGAATGAGGAGGAAGGATTTGTTTTCACGACTGTAAAAGAAAATCCGATTACGTCAATCAAGAACCAGAGTCGTGCCGGAACTTGCTGGTGTTATTCGTCGATGGCATTCTTGGAGTCAGAATTGCTCCGTATGGGGAAGGGGGAATATGATTTTTCTGAGATGTACACGGTATTCCATACCTATCAGGACCGGGCGGATGTGGCAGTACGTACGCATGGAGATGCTTCATTTTCGCAGGGCGGTTCGTTCTATGATGTGATTTACGGAATGGAAGCGTATGGTTTGGTGCCCGAAGAGGAGATGCGTCCGGGAGTCATGTATGGAGATACTTTGAGTAATCACTCCGAACTTTCGGCTTTGACAGATGCGATGGTGGCAGCGATTGCGAAAGGCGGTTCACGCAAATTGCAATCGGACGAGCAGAACAATATGCTTTGGAAAAAAGCGGTAGCTGCCGTGCATGAGGTTTATTTGGGAAAATGCCCGGAAACCTTTACTTATAAAGGAAAAGAATATACGCCGAAGTCTTTTTATGAATCTACCGGATTGAAGGCTTCTGATTATGTTTCGCTGACTTCTTATACGCATCATCCATTTTATACGCAGTTCCCGCTGGAGATTCAAGACAACTGGCGTCATGCACTCTCTTACAATTTGCCGATTGACGAATTGATGGAGGTATTTGACAATGCCATCAATAACGGATATACGATTGCTTGGGGGTCTGATGTGAGTGAATCCGGTTTTACGCGCGACGGTATCGCTGTTTTGCCGGATGACGCCAAAGTACAGGAACTGAGCGGTTCGGACATGGCGCATTGGTTGAAACTGAAACCGGAGGAGAAGAAACTGACGACGAAACCGCAACCGCAGAAGTGGTGCACGCAAGAAGAACGCCAGTTGGCATACGACAATTGGGAAACAACGGACGACCACGGGATGCAGATTTACGGTATTGCCAAAGACCAAGAAGGAAATGAATACTATATGGTCAAGAATTCATGGGGCAAGGCTGGCAAGTATGACGGTATCTGGTATGCGTCTAAAGCCTTTGTGCGTTACAAGACGATGAATATCGTTGTTCACAAAGATGCACTTCCTAAGGCGATTAAAGCGAAGTTGGGTATTAAATAAATAGTTTATTTCTTGTTTTTCAAAGAGGCTGCTTCCGGATGGGAGTGGCCTTTTTTATGTCTTCATCGCTTGAAGTAGGTAGTGACGAATGTTATTTTACTTATATATAGGTATTGTGGAGGGTATGAAATACAGGTAACTTTGCCATGTCATTTAGAAAGTAACACTATTAGTATAATCGCTACATCAGAACCTTGCTAATTATGTAAGCATATAAGATGAAAAGTATTGGAAAGTTTTTATTGGTTATTTCCGATATAAAAAGAAGCCTCTCTGGGAAGAAAGGCTTCTTTTTATTTATGTCCTTATTCTTCGAGGGAGAAATTTTGACGGCCTATCAGGTTGCCGTCTGCAAAAATATCCACCCGGTAAGTTCCCGGTGAAAGAAATTCTTCGATGTTCCAATACATCGTGACGGGGACCTCTTCCCCTTCATATTCGATTAACTTCTTCATCGAATAACTGATTTCTTTGCCCTCGAACGGGAAAACGTTGGCACGGCTCTTGACCAAAACGTCGTCGTCCGGTTTCATGATGCGTACGTAAATCGTTTTCTCTCCTACGGGTGCGGTGACATTTTTGGCAATGCGGAAGTCGATGACAAACTGTTCCATGCGTTTGATTGCTTTCGCGCGTTTTCCGCGTTTGTTGACTGGCGTTACCGTGATGCCGGTTGCATCCAGACGGCTTGCCAATGTCACACGTTCGGTCAGTTTTTCTTTCTCTTTCTTGAGGGCGGTCGCGGTGGAGGATGCCTGTTTGTATTTCTTTACAGCTTCGTTTTTCTCGATTTTCAGCTGCTCGTTGGCGCGATTCAGCGAGTCGATTTGGACGACATAATTACGCATGATTTTGCGCAGCGTCTGCAACTCTTTTTTCAGCCGGGAGATTTCCTTCGTGTTGGTGGCTTTTACCGTACGGAGTTCTTCTTGCAGGCGTTGGACTTTGGCCTGTTCGGTAGATAAAAGGTTGAGCAACGAGTCGTTGCTGATTTTGAACATGACGCCTTCATATTGGAGGGAAAGTTCGTTGAACTCATCTTCCAATGTCTCTTTGTCCAGTTCATAGATTTGTTCGAGTTCCTCCATCTGCTGTTGTTGATGGAGAATATAATAAGCCGCTCCGGCAATCAACAGTAATAAAACGGCCACTGCCATGATAAGCAGTGACATCTTATTGATTTTTTTCATTTCTTTCTTTTCAGTTTCCATACGGTTACTTATCTCTTTGTGAGTGACCATGCAAAAGTAATAAAAATGGACACTACTTTCTATATTTGACTCAGAAAATGCAAGAAGAGGAGATTGAGCCTCCCAAGTAGGATAAAAAATACCCTGTATGTAAACTGATTTCCCCGCCGGGAAAATCGGCTTTCCCGGAATCTGGTTCCCTTTTCCAAATTATTGCGTAACTTTGTGTCTCAAAAACAGTAGACAAGAAGCATGGAAAAGCATTTTAAAAGAACACTGATAACAACGGCTTTGCCGTATGCGAACGGCCCGGTTCATATTGGGCATTTGGCGGGGGTCTATGTGCCGGCTGATATTTATGCGCGTTATCTCCGCATGAAAGGAGAAGAAGTTTTGATGATTGGCGGGTCGGACGAGCATGGCGTGCCCATCACGCTCCGGGCCAAACGGGAAGGGGTGACGCCACAAGATGTGGTAGACCATTATCACGGTATCATCAAAAAGTCGTTTGAAGAGTTTGGTATTTCGTTTGATATCTATTCGCGGACAACGTCGGCGATTCATCGCCAGACCGCTTCGGAATTTTTCCGTACGCTTTATGACAAGGGGGAATTTATCGAAAAGACAAGCGAACAATATTACGACGAGGAGGCGAAGCAGTTCTTGGCAGACCGTTACATCACGGGTACCTGTCCGCATTGCGGAAACGAAAAGGCGTATGGCGACCAATGTGAAGCGTGTGGTACTTCGTTGAGCCCGACGGAGTTGATTAATCCGAAATCAGCCATCAGCGGTAGCCAGCCGGTGATGCGTGAGACAAAGCATTGGTATTTGCCGTTGGATAAGTGGGAACCGTTCTTGCGGCATTGGATTTTGGACGAACATAAAGAATGGAATTCGAATGAATACGGACAATGGAGGAGCTGGTAAGACATGGGCTTGGAGGACCGTGCAGGCTGAC
>CALUTX010000117.1 GCA_944323815.1 uncultured Parabacteroides sp.
GCCACCAGGAATCGAACCGGGGACACAAGGATTTTCAGTCCTTTGCTCTACCAACTGAGCTATGGCACCGTTGTTTTGTTTTACGGGTGCAAAGATACGCACTTTTTTGATTCCTGCAATAGCCAACAGACTTTTTTTGTATATTTTTTATTCGCTCAATGAATTCCAGCCTTGTGCTTTCAGTTCGACTTCTCCTCCATCACGGCCGACCAAATAATTCCCCAACTCGGGCTTTGTAATGTGACCGATTACTTTAATACCCTTCATTTCAGACACTTTATCATGTTCTGAGAGCGGAACTGTAAACAGCAATTCATAATCCTCTCCCCCATTCAAAGCTGCTGTCACCAAATTCATATTAAATTGTTCAGCCATCACTGCCGTTTGATAATCAATCGGAATCCGGTCCTCGTAAATACGGCATCCTACATGGCTCGCATGAGAAATATGCAACAACTCGGAAGAAAGCCCGTCTGATATATCCATCATCGCTGTCGGGACAATATCTGCATTCCGAAGCATCTCTATGACATCTTTCCGGGCCTCCGGCTTCAACTGCCGCTCCAACAAATACTCTTTTCCAGCGAAATCAGGAGTAAAATCCTTTTCTCCCCTAAAAATCCGCTTTTCACGCTCCAACAACTGCAAGCCCATATAAGCCGCTCCAAGGTCACCCGAAACACATATCAAATCCGTTTCCTTCGCGCCATCCCGGCAGACAATCCGCCCGCTTTCACCTTCTCCAATACATGTAATACTGATACAAAGCCCCGTCAACGACGCAGAAGTATCACCCCCGACAATATCGACTCCATACACATCACATGCCAACTTCACACCCGAATAAAACGCATCCAAATCTTCCACCGAAAAACGCTTAGAAATTCCCAGCGAAACCGTTATCTGTTTCGGTTGCCCATTCATGGCATATATATCAGAGAAATTAACCACCGCAGACTTGTAACCCAAATGTTTCAGCGGCACATACGTCAAGTCAAAATGGATTCCCTCCAGCAACAAATCCGTCGTCACCAACACCTGTTTCGACGCATACGAAAGGATGGCGGCATCATCCCCTACCCCTTTAACCGTACTATCATTTTTCAGTTCCAATTGATCGGTAAGATGACGAATCAGACCAAACTCACCCAACGTCGCTATTTCTGTTCTACCCTTATTACTCATGTTTCCTTATCCTTTTTTATAAAATTCCATCAGATGCTTTTCCACCTTCTCGTCAAAAGCCGAACCATTATAAAACTCAACAGCAATCGGCAAATAATACAGCACGCTTCGCCATTCCGACGGAAGTGCAGCAGTTTCACGCAACCGCGCCGCATCCTTTTCTGTTACGATAATCAATTTGCCCGACGAACGCATCTCTCCGAATACAGCTTCCAATTTACGAAAATCAGCCTTATTAAAAGCATGATGATCAGGAAAGAGCATAGAGACCACTCGCTTCGAATAACGCTTCACCTCCCGGACAAAAGGCTCGGGAGAAGCAATCCCGGCAATCGCCAATACATCTTCATCTTCCCGGATTTCTTCCCGTCGTAACGACCGAGCCTCTTCCGGGAACACAGGCACAATTTCATCATACACGATACACGTAAAAAACAATTGTTGCCAAGGTTGCAAATTCATATTGTTCTCAATCACCCGGAAGTCAATCGGCTTCATCCCCGATTCGCACTTTGTCACGATGACCACATCCGCCCGTTCCACACCCCGTACAGGTTCCCTCAACAGACCGACGGGCAACAAACGGTCTTCATAAAAAAGCCGATGCACGTCCGTCAATACAATGGAAAATGAGGGGGACACATAGCGATGTTGGAAAGCATCATCCAACAAGATAATCTCCGGTCGCACCTCTTCAGGCAATCGAAGCAGATTCCGAATGCCTCGCCTCCGATCGGTATCTACCGCCACCTGTACATCCGGAAATTTATGTTTCATCTGATACGGCTCATCGCCCAAGTCACGCGCTGAGGTCGTAGCAGTAGCCAACACAAAACCGGAAGAGCGTCGTTTATACCCCCGGCTCAACACCGCTACCCGATATTTTGTTTTCAACAAACGAATCAGATACTCCGTATGCGGCGTCTTTCCGGTTCCGCCGACAGACAAATTTCCAATACAAATCACCGGAATCGGGAAATGTTCAGATGGCAATACGTTCCAATCAAACAGCATATTCCGCAACCCAACCCCGATTCCATACAGAAAAGAAAACGGTGCCAGCCTGCGATGAAGCCTCATTTCACTGTTTGCATATTCGTTCCCCATCTTTTTCCTTTATTCTCCCTTACTTTTCGGTTTTCTGCTAATTCGTCAGGACAGAAAGGACAGAGTTTACTTCAACAAAAAGCCGTCTATCTGCTCTACAAATTGCTCCCGCGAAAGGGCACCCTGGCACATCCGAGGCTGCTCTTTCATTGGAATGAACAACAAAGAAGGAATGCTTTGGATGCCAAATGCGGCAGCCAATTCCTTTTCATTATCTACATTTATTTTATAGACTACTAATTTTCCCTTGTATGTTCCTGCCAATTCTTCCAGAATCGGAGCTACCCGCTTACAAGGACCGCACCAATCGGCATAAAAATCAATGATGGCAGGCTTATCTCCTTCGTAGACCCATTCGGATGGATTCTTTTCGTAGTTATAGACTTTCGATAAAAAATCCGCCTTTGTCAAAACAACCACTTCCCCGCTTGTAGTTGCATTTACCTCCGTCCTTTCTGCCGCCGGCACAGGGGCCGCATCTTTATCCGATTTGGCAGAGGCCGTACAAGCGGAACAGAACAACGCGATTGCCATCAACAACAAATTCTTCAGCTTTTCCATACAAAATTCATTTGCAATAATTAATTATTTCTCTTTCAGCTACAAAAATAATAATAAAAAAGGAATCTCAATTCATGCCAGTGGGCTTTTCATTTCATGCCAGTGGATCGCGCATTTCATGGGAATGCATTTTCTGTTTCATGCCAATGCCCAAAAAACAACGGCTCTCTCCCGTTTTTACCAGGGATAAGAGCCGTCTTTTCACTTAAAAACATAGGAGATTATTTTCTATTCTTCGTTAGTTGGCCATTTCCGAGAGGAACTTGATGCGAACAAGCCTGATTTCCTCTTCCGTATAATCACCGCCCAACTCTTCTATCGCCTCTTCCAAATCGTCCGTTTCCGAATCCTTGAAATATTCATAAATATCTTCCACATGATCTTCGTCCATCACATCGTTCAGGAAATAATCAATATTGATGCGTGTCCCGGAATAAACAATTGCCTCTACCTCATCCAGCAATTCGCCAAATTCCAACCCATTGGAAACCGCGATTTCATCCAATGCCACCTTTCTGTCAATACGCTGAATGATAGACACTTTCAATTTTGATTTATTGGCAACCGTGCGTACACGCAAATCTTCCGGACGCTCAATCTCATTTTCTTCAACGTGACGCTTTATTAACTCGACAAATTCCTTCCCGTAACGCTTGGCTTTACCTGCACCGACTCCCGGAATGTTTTGCAATTCTTCGAGCGTAATCGGATAAGTGGTAGCCATCGCTTCCAACGACGGATCCTGGAAAATAACAAAAGGAGGAACTTCCAAACGCTTAGATAATTTCTTTCGCAAATCCTTCATCATCGAATATAACACCGGGTCTACCGCACAAGCAGCTCCACCACGTACCGGAGCGACCTCCTCGTCTTCTTCATATTCATGATCTTCCGTAATCTTGAAAGAAACCGGATGTTTCATGAACTCCTTTCCTTTTTCCGTTATCTTCAACAACCCGTAGTTTTCAATATCCTTCACTAAATACCCCGCAATCAGCGCTTGCCGGATAACAGCGTTCCACGTCTTTTCATCTTCATCCGATCCGGAGGCAAAAACATCCAGCTCGTTATGTTTGTATGATTGTATTTCTGCCGTTTCATTGCCGACCAGCATGTTAACGATATAATCTGATTTAAATTTCTCCTTTAACGTACTGATCACATCCAATACGGCACTCAATAATTCCTTTGCTTCCACTTTTTTCTTTGGGTTCAAACAGTTATCACAATTACCACAATTATCTTCCAAATATTCTTCACCAAAATAATGCAACAACACCTTCCTTCGGCAGACCGACGTTTCTGCATAGGCCGCAGTCTCCAACAACAATTGTTTTCCGATTTCTTGCTCTGCCACCGGCTTTCCTTGCATGAACTTCTCCAACTTCTGCAAATCCTTATAAGTGTAAAAGGCTATACATTGTCCTTCACCACCATCGCGTCCAGCACGTCCTGTTTCCTGATAATAACCCTCTAAGCTTTTCGGAATATCATAATGGATGACATAACGCACATCCGGTTTGTCAATTCCCATTCCAAAAGCAATCGTGGCCACAATCACATCCACTTTTTCCATCAGGAACGCATCTTGATTAGCCGAACGGACAGAAGAATCCATTCCCGCATGATAGGGAAGCGCCTTGATGCCGTTTGCCTTCAATATATCTGCAAATTCCTCTACCTTCTTCCGGCTCAAACAATAAATAATCCCAGATTTTCCTTCATTCGACTTGATATACTTAATAATCTCGCGATCAATATTGTTTGTCTTCGGACGAATTTCATAATACAAATTAGGACGGTTAAAAGAGGATTTGAAAATCGCGGCATCCGTCATCCCCAGATTTTTCTGTATATCGTGCTGCACTTTTGGAGTAGCCGTCGCAGTCAAAGCGATGACCGGGCGAGAACCGATCTCATTGATAATCGGACGAATCCGACGATACTCCGGACGGAAATCATGTCCCCATTCCGAAATGCAATGGGCTTCGTCCACAGCATAAAAAGAAATCTTTACCTGACGAAGGAACTCTACGTTTTCCTCCTTCGTCAAAGACTCCGGGGCCACATAAAGCAACTTAGTCAGTCCGCTCCTAATATCATTCTTTACCTGATCGATGGCAGACTTATTCAATGAAGAATTAATGAAATGAGCGACCCCATCTTCTTCGCTGAAATTACGCATGGCATCTACCTGATTTTTCATCAGAGCTATCAATGGAGAAATCACGATTGCTGTTCCCTCCATCAATAATGAAGGCAATTGATAACATAAAGACTTTCCGCCACCTGTCGGCATTAACACAAAGGTATCTTTTCCGGCCAATACATTCTCTATAATGGCGCGTTGATTTCCTTTAAAGGTATCAAAACCAAAATGTTTTTTTAGCTCTTCTGTCAGTTTATCCTTCTTTGCCATACCCATTAAATTAATAAAATATCAATTAGGCCACCTGTAAACGGTTTACATCTGATTTTTCGAATTTTTCTTTTGCATACTCCAATGTAACCCGGAGTTTCTTCTCAGTTGTTGACGGCAGACTGTACATCGCATCCATCATGACTGCTTCCACGATGGAGCGTAATCCGCGCGCACCTAATTTAAATTCAAGTGCCTTATCAACAATAAACTCAAACACCTCTTCTTCGAACGTCAGTTCAATTCCATCCATCTCAAACAATTTTATATACTGTTTGATGATTGAATTCTTCGGTTCCGTCAATATATTACGCAAAGCCTGCCGATCCAAAGGATTCAAATAAGTCAGAATCGGCAAACGCCCGATAATCTCAGGAATCAACCCGAACGATTTCAAATCAGCCGGTGTAATATATTTCAGCATGTTGTTACGGTCTACTTGTGCCGTTGCCTCACTGGCCGTATATCCCACGACACGCGTATTCAACCGCTGCGCAATTTTCTTTTCAATCCCGTCGAAAGCGCCTCCGCAAATAAACAAAATATTTTTGGTATCGACCGCAATCATCTTTTGTTCCGGATGCTTACGTCCTCCCTGAGGCGGCACGTTCACAATCGAACCTTCCAATAACTTCAGCAGGCCCTGCTGCACACCTTCGCCGCTCACATCGCGCGTAATCGAAGGATTGTCACTTTTCCGGGCAATCTTGTCAATTTCATCAATAAAGACAATACCGCGTTGCGCCGCTTCCACATCATAATCGGCCGCCTGCAACAAACGGGTCAAGATGCTCTCGATATCTTCTCCCACATAACCGGCTTCCGTCAAAACAGTCGCATCCACAATGGCAAACGGGACATGGAGCAACTTCGCTATCGTACGCGCCAACAACGTTTTCCCCGTTCCCGTAGCTCCCACCATAATGATATTGGACTTTTCTATCTCGACATCATCCGGGGTCACTTCCTGAATCAAACGTTTATAATGATTATAGACAGCCACCGCTAAATAACGCTTCGCCTCATCTTGCCCGATCACATACTGGTCTAAAAAAGTTTTGATGTCTTCCGGTTTCGGCAAATCTTCTTTATGCAATCCGAATGCGCTTTTCTTTTCAGGCATTTGCTCTTTCACTATTTCATACGCCTGTCTTGCACATTCATCACAGATTGCCCCCGAAATGCCATTAATCAATAAATTGACATCCCGCCGGCTCCGCCCACAAAACGTACAGTTTTCGCCTGTTTTGGCCATTCCTAAAACTCTTTTTATTATTTACTCCGTACCAGCACTTTGTCTATCATTCCGTAAGCCAATGCTTCTTCCGCCGTCATCCAATAGTCACGATCACTATCATGCTCCACCTTTTCATACGGCTGACCGGAATGCTCGGAAATGATGGTATACAATTCTTTTTTCACTTTCAAAATCTCACGAGCCGTAATCTCAATATCTGACGCCTGCCCTTGCGCGCCTCCAAGCGGTTGATGAATCATCACGCGCGAATGTGGCAACGCCATCCGTTTCCCCTTTGTCCCGGCAACCAGCAACACCGCTGCAAAAGAAGCGGCCATGCCCGTACAAATAGTCGACACATCACTCTGGATAAACTGCATCGTGTCGTAGATGCCGTAACCGGCATAAACCGAACCGCCCGGCGAATTGATATAAATCGAAATATCCTTGCCCGGATCACTCGAATCCAAATAAAGTAACTGTGCCTGAATCACATTGGCCGTATAATCGTCTACCTGCGTTCCCAGAAAAATGATGCGGTCCATCATCAACCGCGAAAATACATCCATCTGGGCAACATTCAATTGGCGTTCTTCTATAATTGTCGGAGAGATATAGCCATAGCTGCTGGTCAGATTCATATAACTATCCAACGCATTGCTATTCATCCCCAAATGTTTCGTTGCATACTTCCTAAAATCGTCCATACTCATAATCTTATTGTCTCTTTAACAAGCACAAGAAAAGGGTTCCCTCTCTCGCTTATCGGAATAACAAAGTTATAAATAAATTTTCAATAGAGACAACTTATTTATATCCGCATGTATATTTTTTTTCGAGAGGAAACCCTTTTTTCTCCGAGAAGCAATGGAATATTGCTTCTCGCTCAAAAATTTATTCCATCAATTTATTGTACTCGTCGAGCGTCACTTCCTTTACGTCCAGCTCAATTTGTTCTTTCAGCCATCCAGCCATTTTTTCTTCCATCGCACGGTTGAAAATATTCTGGAATGTCTGCTTGTTTTTCAACAGATCTTTGGCATAGTTACCCAAAACATCTTCCGGGACAGAGAGCATACCATATTGAGCGAATTGCGCTTTAGCCACTCGTTTGGCAAAATCCTCCAAATCAGCATTCTCAACCTTCAAACCATTGTCAACGACTAGCTTCTCCCGAATCAGTTGATAGGTCAAATCCTCCACAATATGCGGATACTCCTCGTCTATCTTTTCTTTTGTATTCTTCTCGTCCGCTGCAAGCAACCAACGTTTCAACAGATCGTCTGCAAAAGAGAGTTCGCCCGCTTTCTGTACCAACAGATCACGTGCGTCCGTCAGGAATTTGAAATCACTCTGAGGCGTAAATTGTTCGGCCAGCGCTTCCCGAATCTTATTTTTAAATTCCTCCTCGCTTGTTACGACATCCTTGCCAAACACTTTGTCAAACAGTTCCTGATTCAACTCTGCATTGGCATGGCGTGTCACCTCTTTGATTTCAAAACTGAAATCACCCGTATGTGCTGCAACCTGCTCCTTGTCGATTTTCAAGAAAGAAGCAATTTCGGCCTCTGCCCCTTCATACGCCTTATGAGGATTGAATACAACAACCGAATGTTTCTTGGCTCCCACAAACTTAGCCTTCTCCGTTTCCTCTTTCACATACATCGGCATCAAGACGGCATCTTCAACAACGATTCCACCCTCCTTCGGTGTTCCGTTCTCCAGCTCGGCCAGTGTTCCTTTTACCAAATCTTTCTCCTCTACATCTTCTACCTCTTTATAGGTTCCGAAATTCGCTTGATAAGCCTCTAATTGCTTATCCACCATTTCGTCATCAATCTTTATCTGGTAATACGGGAGCTTGTCTGCTTTTGAAAGTTCAATGTTGATTTCCGGTGCCAAAGCGACATCAAAACAAAATTCGAAATCTTCTTGTGTATCGAAATCGACCTTCGTTTGTTCGGTTTCACTTGGCAACGGCTCACCTAATATATGTAAGTGGTTATCACGAATATAAGCCGTAATGTTTTCGGATATCAATTTGTTGACTTCTTCGGCCAACGCACTTTTTCCGAACATCTTTTTTACCATACCCATCGGGACCATCCCTTTACGGAACCCCGGGAAATTAGCTTTCTGACGAATGCCACGAAGGTTCTTTTCAACCTGCTCCGCATAGTCAGCTTTCACGATTTCTAATGTAAGGACACCTCTTGTGGCATCCGTGTTCTTAAGCGAAACGTTCATTCTGAAAGATTTATTTAATTAAT
>CALUTX010000118.1 GCA_944323815.1 uncultured Parabacteroides sp.
TTCTTTTGTGCACTTGCCAGCCCCGTAGCCAGCAAAATTGCCATGAAGATAAAGATAATACGTTTCATTTCGAATCTGATTTAATTATTCGGTCTGCAAATATAACGATAAAAGGAACATCGCGTGCCGGCTTTTGGTAAAAAACAAATGTACGCCCCACAGTTCTCTCATTTGCCCGCTGGGGAAATCGGTATTCCTGAAGCCTGTCCCGATTTACTCGCCGGGCTAATTGATTTTCATGGCACGGAAAACCAGATAGTTGGTATTGGGTAATGGATTTTGGTTGTAAACACCCAATTCGTTGACTGTGGCCGCATCCTCGCGCCACCATGCGTATGAAGAACCACCTACCAAATAGAGGGCATTGGTAAATCCCATATCGCACAAAGCCTCTGAAAAGTCATACATCGACTCGCGGTTTTGCGTTTCTATGATATAAAAATCCTGATTCTGTTGCGCCAATGCTCGCCGAATCGCTTTTCCCTTCAAGCGGTTTTCTTGAATCTCCCCGTTCATTACCAATGGATATTGACGAAAAAAGTCGCAACCGTTGGCGATACTATAGGCCTTCATGTCATCATTAATTGTATTCCCCAATGTTATGTTTCCCTGAATGATGGCACAATAGCCCGTTTTGCGTTTTCCTCTGGAGAGTTGTTTGCCTCGCAACACGAAATCCCCCACAATCTGCTTATTGTCTTTCCGAATATCGGCCGCCTGCAACACGAAATAAACACTCGTATCCGTTTGTTCCGGCATCTGCATGGCAAGTTCCGCCTTCAAATTTTTCAAAGCGAATATCGTCAGAACAACATCGTTGATGGAATCGGCTTGTGCTCTCACTTCGGGCAAAGAGTCTGCAGGAAGCGGATTCTCTTGTTGTATGGAGGCTGGTATTTCCGGAAGTGATTCCGAAGTCACTTCTTCCTTATTTACAGACAAATAAATAACACATAGAACGATCAACAACACCCCTGTGGCAATCGCAATCAACCGCCACAAGGCTTTACGTCCACCATTTTTCGGGGCCGTACCCAATACCTGTACCTCATCTTCTTCGTCCCTTCTCATCGCTTTTCCATTTCGTTTTCCACTAAACCCTTCAATTGCCTCAACGCCTCTTTGGATGCAGAGAGTACAAAAGTATGTTCAATTTTCATATCAGACAAAATTAAAGCCTGTTTCCCCACATTGATTTTGTAAATATACTCCCGGTTGATGATAAGCCCCTTCCCGATACGTATAAACAGTGACGCATCGGCTTTCAACTGCTTTTCGATAAGCTGCTGAAAGTGGGACAGGTTGAACGAGAACAGATGCTCTGTCTTGTCATGCAACACCATTACAGAGTAATTCCCATCCGAAGAGATATAAACAATCCGTTCCGGATAGACCCGGACCAGTTCGTTCACCGTGCTAATAATCAGAGGGAATTTCATGCTTCAATCAAATCAAAACGTCCCAAAAACGTTGAGGCAGATGGATGTTCTCCACTTTGACAGCCTCTTTAAACAAAGGAGCTATCTCTTCAGGACGAAAACCAGCAATACCACAACCAATCTCCGTAACCAGAAATATCAACTTCGGATGCTCTTGGGCAAACCGGATAAATTCATCCACGTAAGGAGCAATCGTTTCGACACCCCCTTGCATCGTCGGAATGCCATAGGTCTGCCCCTGCAAACCGACACCTTGCCCCCAAATGGCTCCCCATTTCCGATAAGCCAAAAGAGCGGCGCCACCCCCATGTTGCCCCTCTAAATTACTACCGAACACAAATATTTCGCCCGGTTGCAACTCTTTGATGCAGAGAGAGGTGACGCGATTAGTTGCTTGTTTTTGCATATTCAATGTCATCTCATTACTTATATACACTGCAAATATACAATGTCTTTACTAAAACAACTCCCCTTTCGCTGCGCTTTCTGAAACTTTATGTAGTTCACACATCTCAGTCAAATTAGCTCCATTACGATGCAAGCTATAAAAATCATTTTCCCCTAACAGGACATATTCCCACGTCCGGTTCATCCGGTCGCCGGGGCGAAGCAGGTTGATTTTCTTGCACCACTCAATGGTTGCCAGTTGTTTCTGCCGGACATTCTTATTGTGGATCTGTTCTTGTCCTTTGGTTTCGATAATATAAATATGGCTGCATGTACAAGCCATAAAATCAGGATGATAAGTGGCCAATAGCCCATCTTGTCGAATGTAATGGATAGAAGCGAAATTATGTCGGCTTTCATTGATTTTTATGAAGCTGTTTACCTCTGCATCGTCATCCAAATATTCCATAAATGCCTTTTCAAAACCGCCTTTGTTAGAGGGGTACCCGACCCGCTCATAAATCGTCTTTTCCAATTCCAGCGAAAAACTCTCCCTTATCCGTAAGGTTGAAACAGTGGAAAAGTATATTTTATCTACGATTGCCTCTACCACATTGATTTGTTCTTGCATATAATAAATGGATTTCGTTATCTCCCGGACAATATGTTGCGTGGCAATTCCTTCATTGTGTAACAAGATTTTCCAGTTGTAGTTTTCAAACGGATTGAATGGACGAGAAAACAACTTGATACGGATATAGGTATCAATTGTCCGGATAATCTCTTGTTGGTTGATTTGCATTGTTGGCAACTGCCGTACACTGTTACGTCCGGTCTTATCAAAACGGGTCGTCACGATACGCAAAATCTTTTGCAGATACTCGTTATAACTTTGGGCGTTACACAAGTCGGCTTTTACTTCATACTTCCCGAACTGGGTACCCACAAGTACATCGTGGGAAATAAACGATTCACCCGGCTTGGCTAAAATATCCCGCAACTGTTCGTAAGTAAAATCCGTAAAAGGAGCCAACTTGTCAATATCTATCACGGAAGGTTCCAATTCTTCTTCTTGCTCTTTGATGATAAGTGGCCAGAACAAATCATAATCTTTGTAATTCTCTTTCAGTCCGACCGAAATCAAATCTCCAACCGGATTTGGGCCTCCACCCGGTACACCCGGCTCCACACCGATCACGCCGCCATTCAGCAATTCATCATAAAAAGCCAAAAAGGCAGGATGCTCAATAATGGACAACATATCCAAATAGGACTTCGGCGCTTTCCGATCTTGCAATACCAACCGACGATTTTCCTCTTTTTCATCTTGGTACTCCGGCTCACGCCACATCAGACGTAAACCGCGCCCAATCGTCTGTTCCAACAAAATAGACGATTGCGTGGAACGCAAGGGGACAATGACGCAAACATTGTTTACATCAAATCCTTCACGCAACATCAATACGGAAATAATCACCTTCGGCGATTTGTACCGGTCGATATTAAACAGTTTTTCTTTGATTTGCAACCAATCTTTTTCTTTTACTTCGCCTTTGGCATTGCTGTCAATACGCAATAAGTCCTCTTCATTAAGTCCCTCTTCTTTCAGAAACGACTCGACAAAGGGCGTCACATTTGTATCTTCGCAAATCACCATCATCTTGGGATGTTTCCGTTCGTCCAATTTCGTGAAACTCTCTTCCAAAATTTGTAATTTCCGCAGCCCTGCCCGAAGCATCAAGCGTTGTCCTTCGCTCAGTCCGATCACTCTCCGTCCGTCGCGCACCGCATTGTAATCTAAGTTTTCCAATTGGGTCAATTCTTGTCGGCGATCCAGCAACAATGTCTTGACCAATCCCATCCGCATAGCAATCTTCAGGTCAAAATCGGTCACGATGTGCGGAAAAAATACTTTTGTCTTCTTTTTCCCGCTCCCGACCATGTCGTAAGGCGTAGCCGAAAAGTCAATTTGGAAGAAACGGTCGCCTTTGCTTTGCGCAATCTTGTTCAATCCTTTCTGCCACTCGACCTCTTCAATTTCGCCTTGTACCTTGTTTTCATGGATATGATGTGCCTCGTCATTGATAACCAACAAGTCCGGCAGGTCTGCCAAATACTCCAACTCGCTGCCCCGTAGATAATGACGGTCTAACGTCTCCAATGCGTTTCCGCCGCTCGTACCCGGTCGGATGGGTAAAATATCTTTGATGATAGTAGGTGCAGCATCGGGATTAGCCTCCTCTTCCTCTTCATCGGAAAGAAAGAGGTGCCAATTCGTAAGGGCAATCAATCCGTTTCCTGTCACCTTCCGTCCGATACCATCCTCTTTTGTCACCACATTGTTTTGAATAAAAGAAAACACCTCATCCTGATAAGCAGGCGGAATAAACAGCTCTTTATGCTGATAGAGATCGTTTGTAAACAAATCCCGCTCGCCGCCGTTTTCCTTCATCCGTCCGCAATAGGCATCTTTCAGGCGGTCGTAGACAATCAAGCCGGGCGCGACAATCAAAAAGTTCTGCGTATAGCGCCCGCTCCGTTCCTCCTCGTGGCGGGCATTCAGCAGTTGCCAGAGCAACAGGGCGTGCATCACCCACGTCTTGCCCGTACCGGTTGCCATCTTGACGGCATATTTCGGTATCCGGTATTTCGGTTTCGTGAACTCCTTCAAATCGCATTCCGGCAACAGGTCGGGGGCTGCCTTCTCGTAAATTTCCTGTACGGAATGAATACCCAATACCTCGTGCAGATAGATGATGTTCAATATACTCTGTTTCTGCCCGATGTGGAAATTCTTGCTCCGTTCGTCGGTGTAGGGCTCCATAAACCAATATTTCAACAAATCCTGTGTCACCGGTGTGACGGCATCCAGCATATTACCTTTATCAAAGGCTTCTTGTACTTGCTCCGTTAACTCATGGGCCAATTCTAAGGATATATTGTTTCGCATCGTCTTTCGTTTTTAGGTTAAATTGTTTCTGTTACTATGCTCTCCTGTCCAAATACATCAACCGCCTTCACGCAAACCGTCCGCCGCTCTTTGCGGGGAACAATCAATTTGGCTTGGTAAACGCAATGCAGCGGGTCACTGTCGTTTGCCGTGTTCTCCCGATAATCCTGCCATTGACTACGGAAGGTCTCGCCGTCGTAATCCGGATCTACGCTCCAATATTCGATAAGCGCAAGCGGGTCCCGTTCCATAATCTGCTGCAATTTCGGCTTGTCTTTGTCGTCCAGTGGGATGTTGTCGGGCGAGAGCAGGACGTAGTTGTCCAACCGGACGGTGATTTCCTCCTGTTCGTTGTAAGGTTTCACCTCTATGGGGCGGACAGTCAGGTATTGCAGCGTGCTGAAGCGCACCGACCCTTCGCGTATCAGCTTGTCGTACCCCTTTTTCGAGAGCTTGTCCAGCAGGTCGGGCGGGATGACCAATACCTCTACATCCTCCTTGTATTGCTGCATGGCGGCGGAGATGTCGAACGCGAAGTTCCACGCCAGCACGACCACCTTGCTCCAGCCTCCGCCCAGCAGCGAGCCTTTCGCCTCCTTCGCCTTGCGGATGGTCGCCGCGCCGGTCATCTTGTTCGGGCTGTCCACATAGACCAACGTACGGCTGCTCTTGACGTAGCCCCAATTCCGGTCGTTCAATTGCTCGGCGGAGAAAGGAATGGCGCCATAGAGCTGCATCACGATTTGGCTCAAATCACCCACCCGCCGGTATTGCTTGTTGCCGCTGAACGCCTCTTTCTGATAGTCGCCGATACATTGATAGAGGAACGGTTTCATCTCTTGGTCGATAAACCGCTTACGCATCACCAAGATAGCCGGTTTCCCGATATCCGTCGTAATCCACCGCCGCCCCAATCGCTCCGCAACGGCAGCCGTCGTCCCGCTTCCGCCAAAGAAATCACAAACGAGGTCGCCTTCGTTGGAGGAGGCTTTGATGATGCGTTCGAGAAGGGCTTCGGGTTTTTGGGTGGCGTAGCCTATTAATTCATTTCTATAAGAAGAAATATTAGAAAAGTCTGTCCACCAATCTTCCGGAATTTTCCCTTTCTCATGCCTTAACAACTGAATTTGTTCATCATAATCTTTTTTCCCATGTACCCCTCTTGCATGAGTAAATTCAGCTTTATATGCAATTCTAATATTGTCAGCATTAAAAAAGTAATGTTCTGTTTTTGTATAACGTAGAATGACATCATGTTTTTTAGGAAAATCTTTGTTTGCTGGACTTGGACCAGTATAGCACCATATTATTTCATTTCTAAAATTATCTTTTCCTAAAACGTCATCTAATAATGTTTTCACATACGCTCCCACATGCCAATCAATATGCACATAAATACTTCCCTTATCCGAAAGCAACTCCCGCATCAACACCAATCGCGGATACAACATTCTTAAATAAGAAACCGTCCCATCCTGCCACGTATCCGAATAGGCGAATTGTTCGATAACAGTTGGCTTCTGCTCGATGTCAATGCCCGGTAGATTAATCTTTGTCCGATAATCCGCCTTGCTATCGAAGGGCGGGTCAATGTAAATCAAATCCACCTTACCACGCAGCGAGGGCAAGCTTGTTGCCTCATCTCCGGCTAACAGGGCTTGCATAGCGAGGAGATTATCGCCATAAATCAAGCGGTTCATCCATTCCTTGTTAATCACCTGCTCGTTCCGCCCCTTCCACAAACCGGAAGTATCTTTCGACGGTAATACCAATTCATTTGTCTGTAACCCAATACGAGTATGGCTGCTCAAACGCTCCATGATGCGTTGCGCTTCCTCTTTCCCCTGCTTGACAATTTTAGGGAGTTCTTCTATAAGGGATTTTGTAGGCATAATGTTTTTATTATCAGAATCTAACAGTGGGTTCTTTACTTCCTTCTCAAGTTTTTAAACTGATAAATAGGTTCATCTATATTCAAAACAATATCATATTTATATTTATTTGTATTGCAAATCTCAATAATAGTTTCCTTTACTTTTAAATAATTGCATCTTAATAGCTCTGATGCACTTTGAAGTTTGCCATCATGACTATAATCTAATGTATCTGCATATTGATAAAGTGTAGATTTTACGGCTTCTTCTATTTTTCCTGCATTATCACTTTGAACAGCAAATAAAATTTGCCAATCATCAAGATTTGCATAATTTGTACGATTTAATGATTCTGCACGTGTTGGAATTGCAGAAGTAAAGCCTACTTTTGTTATTTTCCCCTTCAAACTTGCTGCAACATAAACATAGCCCTTTTCATTTGAGCGCTGAGAGAATCTTAAATATGCAGTATTACATTGTGGACAATGTCCCGAACGGGTTCTTAAAGTATGTCCATTCTTGCAAGGAGGAGTATTATATGCTATCAATTTATTTTGTTTTTTCATAATTGGATAATACTCTGACTGTGTCATTCCTTGTGCATTAAATAGATCTTTTTCAGAAAGTCCTTGTGATACTAAAAATGCTCTTTGTTCAACTGTTAGATTAATCATGATTATAACTATTTACCTTTCCCGTTTCCCCTCCGGAAAAAATTAACAATAAAAAAGCGTGGGGAACCGTACTGTCGCTCGTCCCACGCATCAAGGCTCTCGCATTGCCCATCCAGTCGAAACGAGCAACGCCGAAAGCCCACGCCGATGTATGTATATAATACGCCTTTCCTTGTGCCGGGCGGCAACAAGGTCTGTTCACGGCGGTATATAATACACCCCGAGAGCATTCACCGCTGCTTTGTTCTTGACTGGATTTCGAATTTGCGAGATTCTGATGCGTCAAAACCAAAGCGTCAAGTAAACGCCTTCACAATATGTCTGCTCCCCTCACCACCCTCTTTCGGCATGTTTTTTGAGAAGCAAAGCAAAGATATAATTTTTCTATCTAAACAGGAATAAGAAATGGATAGAAAGGAAATGTGTAGGAGTTAAAAAATATTACTATCGAATAACCTTTACATCGAACATATTTACCCGGAAAGTGATAGAAAGATTCTCTTGCAGTTAATAGTTGCGATTTGCAAACAACAAATCAATTATATGCAATTCGTTATCATCGTACCAATATAATATACGGCATTTAGGATGAGAAAGGAGTGAACGATAGATTCTTTTCCCTTCTTCTTTTTCTAATTGCCCGATAGACGGCATCTCGGATATACGTTTCACGGTTTCCGTGATATTTCTAAAGAATGTGGCTGCAAACTGTTTATTGGCATTTAGATAATACCAAAGCATTTGGTTATCGAAAGCCCTTTGTGCTTTTCTTTGCCATATTACAAGATACTTCTCCATCGGGCAAACATTTTATCTACTTCCTCTTGTGCGCATTCGCCACTTGCTTCCGATTCGGCTAAGATACGTTCCAAATCCTCCTTTGTTTCGCAAACCTCTGCAGGAAACGGTTCATCGACCAAGAAATTCCGCTCTTCCAAAGACCGGACATAGGCTTTGTCGAAATGTTTATTGGCAAACGCTTTGGCCCGTTGATAGCGTGCTTCAAAACTTTCGCTTTCGGAAGAGGCGTCCAATATCCGGCTAATCTCTGAAAGTTTTTCCGGATTCGTTTCATGGGAAACCCGATTGACAATGCTGCGTTGCAGGGCATGGACCATCGAAGGTGTGTAATACATTGCTGCTGGTTCTTTTGTTTTCATAAGGCCTTGTTTTATTTATGCACAAATCTATGAAAATTTTCTGTGTGCAACAAAAATATCTGCCGGAGAAACAATATTACCCGCCGGGTAATCGGAATTACGTCGGACGTATTTCCATTTACCCGGCGGGCGACGGGGAAATTCTTTTAAGGAAACCTTTTTTACAAATACCGATTCGAGAAGGTCAACCCAGTTTGTAAATAAGCGAGCGGGAAGCCTGTCTTATTGTAAAAAAGGTTGACTCAAAAAGAGTCAAAAAAGATGAACAAGAAGAATTATGAAGAAGAGCGTTTC
>CALUTX010000119.1 GCA_944323815.1 uncultured Parabacteroides sp.
CGGGAGAAAGTCGTTACCTTATACAATAAGTACAAACGGTTTATCCTGCCGCTTGCCGCAGTCGGTCTATGCCTCCTCCTCTTCGCCTTCGCCGGTATCTACAACCTGAAGCGCGACTCGGCAGACGGACGGTTGCTGATGTGGAAGGTGACGGCACAGGCCATCGCCCGCACGCCGCTCACCGGCACGGGGCTGGGTGGTTTCCCGGCGGCTTATGCCGCATCGCAGGCGGACTATTTCAACGGTGGAGAGGCTTCCGAACAGGAACGGCTTGTCGCCGGTTGCTCGGAATATGCGTTCAACGAATACTTGCAAATCGGGTTGGAACAAGGCGCGGGTGGGTTGCTGCTCTTCCTCGCGTGGCTCGGCAGCCTCGTCCGGCGCGGCACGCGGAACGGACAGCACGGGGCGGTGGGCGGACTGGTGGCACTGGCGGTCTTCGCGCTTTCCTCCTATCCGCTGCAACTGCCGTCGTTCTGGGTCGTGCTGCTCCTGCTCGGTTCGATCTGTCTGGTGGGGGAAGAGCGGGAAACGGAGCCGGTTTTTTCTGTCCGGTATCCGGTTATGAGCAAGTGTTGGCTCGGGCTGATGGCTCTCGGCTCCGTCTGCCTGTTCGTCCGGCAAGGTCCGATGTACGAGGCTTACCGGACGTGGGAACGGTTGCAGATGCTCTATCACAACAAAGCTTATCCGTCTGTTGTCGAGGACTATCGCGCCCTGCACGACCGCCTGCGGCACAAGCCGGAGTTCCTGTTCGAAGAGGCACAATGCCTGAGCTACACCGGAGCGCCTGCCGATGCCATCGGCCTGCTCGAACGCGCCGAACGGCTGAGTGGCGACCCGATGATTGGCTACATGATAGCCAAAAACCTGCAGGCAACCGGGCATTACGCGGAAGCGGAACGGAAACTGCTTCGTGCCATCCAAGTCCTGCCCGAACGAATCTATCCTTACTACCTGCTTGCCAAGCTCTATGCAGCACCCGGTTTCTACCAGCCGGACAAACTGCGGGAGGCCGCCCAAGTAGTATTCAAACACAAACCGAAAGTCGAGAATACGGCTACGCGGGAAATGCGCGAAGAGATAAAAAAGTTAATTGATAAAAATAAAATACATTTATAGCGTTTATTTGAATCATATTCGTATATTTGCAAAGTAACTTTGATTAAAAACAGAAGAACATGAAATTCTACTACCTGTTTACAGCGATTGTCCTTGCCGGCATGGCGGCCTGTTCCGGAGGGGAAAAAGAGAAAGCAGACGGCGAGGAGACCGTCGAAACAACCTTGTTGGCCGAGCCGAACGAAGTGGGCGTGATGGAACTGAAATCGACCGACTTCATGCACGAGTTAATCAGTAACGGCAAATTGTCTGCACGCAGCTATGTAGACCTGACGTTCCATTCTGCAGAGCCGATTGCCCATATCTACGTCAAGAACGGCGACCGCGTAAAAAAAGGGCAGAAGCTGGCCGAACTGGCTACCCTCCGGCTGCACAACGCGACAGCACAGGCCAAGACTTCGCTGGAACAAGCCAAGTTGGAATTGCAAGATGTACTGATCGGACAGGGATACAAACTGGAAGACTCGACGAAAGTACCTGCCGCCACCATGCAGTTGGCACGCGTCAAAAGCGGATATGACCAAGCGCTCATCGCATGGCAACTGGCAGACTATGAAGAGCAAAACGCGGTTTTGCGGGCACCGTTTGACGGCGTTGTCGCCAACCTGTTTGCCAAACCGTACAACACGGCTTCCACAAGCGAAGTGTTTTGTTCCGTCATCGATACCCGCACGTTGGAAGCGAACTTCACCGTTTTAGAAAGCGAGTTACCGCTCATCAAAGTGGGTGACCGCGTCGAAGTTACGCCGTTTGCACTTTCAAACGTCGTTGAGGAAGGGCGGATCTCCGAAATCAACCCGTTGGTGGATGCCGAAGGAATGGTGCAGGTAAGGGCTGCCGTCAACGACAGAGGCAAGTTGTTTGAAGGAATGAATGTTCGTGTCAGCATCCACCGCTCGTTGGGCAAACAGTTGGTCGTACCGAAAACGGCTGTCGTCCTCCGTTCGGGCAAACAGGTGGTCTTCAAGTTAGACGAAAGTAAAACCAAAGCAAGTTGGGTTTATGTCCATACCGGACTGGAGAACGCGAACGAATATACCATTGCCGACTCGGAAGGCGACGGGCTGAAAGAGGGCGACTGGATTATCACGACCGGGAACATTAACTTGGCACATGAAGCGCCGGTGAAGGTAATTGACAATTGACAATGGACAATTGATAAATTGCTTTGTTGATTTCTCAATTTTTAATTTTCAACTTTCAATTTAAGAAATGGTTAAGTTTTTATTACAGCGTCCTATTGCGGTCCTGATGGCGTTTACGGCCTGTTTCATCGTGGGGCTGGTAACCTATTTTACCATACCGGTATCCCTGTTACCGGATATTGCCATCCCGGAAATCACCGTACAGGTTTCCGGACAAAACACATCGGCACGGGAATTGGAAAACACGGTCGTCAAACCCATCCGCCAACAGTTGATGCAGGTGGCGGGACTACGCGACATCCACAGCGAAACGCGAGACGGCTCGGCTGTGGTTCGCCTAAATTTCGATTTCGGCACCAATACAGACCTTGCTTTCATCGAAGTAAACGAGAAGATCGACGCAGCGATGAACTACTTGCCACGCGAAATAGAGCGTCCTCGTGTCATCAAGGCGAGTGCCACCGATATTCCGGTGTTTTGCTTGAACCTGACGCTTAAATCAATGGACAATGGACAACTGACAATGGACAATTATAAAAAAGGAGATTCTACCCATTCTCAATTGTCAACTGTCAATTGTCAATTAGAAGAGGATGAGTCTGCTTTCCTCGACCTTTGCCAGTTTGCCGAGACTGTCATCAAAAGGCGAATTGAGCAATTGCCGGAAGTGGCAATGGTAGACGTGACCGGCGTGGTGGAGCGGCAACTCCAAATCGTACCGGACATGCGGCAACTGAAGATGGCCGACCTCACGCTCGACGACCTCGAATCCGCATTGACTGCCAACAACATCGAAGCGGGCAGCATGACTGTACGGGACGGATATTATGAATACAACATCAAGTTCTCGACTGTCCTGCGTACGCCGGAAGATGTGGAAAACATTTATATCCGAAAAAACGAGCGTATTTTCCAACTGAAAGACTTGGCACGTGTCTCCGTTGTGCCTGAAAAGGAGATGGGAGCCTCCCTGTCAAATGGGAAACGGGCGGTGACGCTGGCTGTCATCAAGCAGGCGGATGAAAACATGGACAATATGAAAGAGGCACTAAGCGAAGTGACCGACTATTTCGCTTCCGTCTATCCGGACATTGAATTCAGTATCAGCCGGAACCAGACAGAGCTACTGGATTATACCATTTCGAACCTCAAGCAAAATCTGTCATTGGGTTTCCTCTTTATCTGCATCGTGGCCATTTTGTTCTTGGGCGATGTCAAAAGTCCGGCAGTCATCGGATTGAGTATGGTTGTCAGTTTAGTCGTCAGCTTCCTCTTCTTCTATCTGTTCAATATGTCGTTGAACATCATCTCGCTCTCCGGACTGATTCTCGCATTGGGTATGATGATAGACAGTTCGATTATCGTTACCGAGAATATCACCCAATACCGGGCACGGGGTGATTCGTTGGAAGAGGCTTGCAGTAAAGGTACGACCGAAGTGATTACACCGATGCTCAGTTCGACACTGACCACCATCGCCGTATTCGTCCCCTTGATTTTCATGAGCGGTATCGCCGGTGCCATCTTCTTCGACCAGGCATTTGCCGTAACTGTCGGTCTGATGGTTTCCTATTTCACAGGAATCATGCTGCTGCCGGTGCTCTACAAATTGGTGTACAGCATTCCGGACCTCAAGCACAAAGGCATCAACATGCGTATCAAGAATCTGATTGGCGCACATACGTTAGACCGTTTCTATGATGCGGGAGTGGACTTTGTGTTCCGCCATAAAGTCGGATCGACCCTCTTTACACTCCTGACGTTTCCACTCTGCGTCTTTCTTTTTTATGAAATCCCGAAAAGCCGGATGCCGGCCATCGACCAGAACGAATTGATTACCCACGTCGAATGGAACGAAAACATCCACGTGGACGAGAACCGTAGTCGGGTCAGCCAGTTGGCTTCGACCGTCCGTGACCGAGTCATCGAACACACAGCTTACGTCGGACAGCAACAGTTCCTGCTGAACCGCGACCAAGAACTCTCCGGTTCGGAAAGCGAACTCTACTTCAAGACCGCCCAACCGGACGAGATTGCGCCGTTGCAAAAATCCATCGAACAGTGGTTTCGTAAAAATTACCCGGCGGCTGTTGTCTCTTTCTCTCCGCCTGTGACCATTTTCGAAAAGCTTTTCGTCACGGGTGAAGCCGACATCGTTGCGGAGCTGTATGCCCGCAACAAGTCCACTATCCCCGACGCAACCATGCTGCGCCAGACGGAAGACCGTATCGAGAGCCAAAGCGGACTAAGGCCAACGGGGGTCGCATTCGACAATCAGCTGAACATCGCTATCGACCGGCAAAAGCTTTTGCTTTACGGCATCGACTACAACGAAGTGTATCGCCTCCTGAAAACAGCATTCAAAGAAAATGAAGTCGCCACACTCCGCTCTTACCAGCAATATTTACCCATTTCGCTGGCCGGCGAGGAACAAACGGTCAACGAAGTGTTGCAAAACACCCTCGTGCAAACTACGCCGGACGAAGAAGGCCATGTAAACTACATTCCTTTACAAGACTTAGTCCGCGTGACGCCGGGCGAAGACCTGAAAACCATCACGGCCGGGAAAAACGGCGAATATATCCCGTTCAGCTTCTATGACGTAGAAGATGCGGAGGCTTTAATGACCGACGTCAAGCAAGAGCTCGGAAAGGAACAGGATTGGGACATCGACTTCTCCGGCAGCTTCTTTTCCAACCAGCAGATGTTGGACGAATTGGTTATCATCCTCTTCATCTCCATCCTGCTGATGTATTTCATCCTGGCCGCCCAGTTCGAGAGTTTCCTGCAACCGCTGATTGTCTTGCTGGAAATACCCATCGACGTGGCTGCCGCCCTATTGGTGTTGTGGCTCTGCGGACATACACTGAACCTGATGAGTGCCATCGGTATCGTAGTGACGTGCGGTATCATCATCAACGACTCCATCCTGAAGTTGGATGCGATCAACGAACTGCGCAAAGCGGGTGTCCCGCTGCTGGAGGCCATCCATGAAGCCGGCCGCCGGCGCCTCCGCCCGATTATCATGACGTCGCTCACGACCATCTTCGGAATGGTGCCGCTGCTCTTCACGTTCGACATCGGTAGCGAACTGCAAAAACCGCTCTCGATTGCCATGATTTCGGCGATGTTGATCGGTACGGCAGTCAGCTTGTTTATCATCCCGTTGGTCTACTGGTTCATTTACCGGAAAGAAGAGAAAGTAATGGACAATTAACAATGGACAATTGACAATGGACAATTAACAATTAATTTAGATATACATACGAAAGATGGGAAAAAGAGTTATCATAGGGTTGGTTATGTTGGTTGCGGCTTGGGCCTATCCGGAAAAGATGGATGCACAACTCACGCTGACATTGGAAAAGACCATCACACTGGCAGCAGACAGTTCGCTGGATGCTTTCCGATATAAAAATATGTACTTGGCCGGATACTGGGAATATCGCTCTTACAAGGCGGCACGCCTGCCGAGCCTCACCCTGAACTTGACGCCGGCACAATATTATCAATACTTCGTGCAGCGATACGATTCGGATGCAGACATTGATGTGTACCGCAAGCAACGACGTTTCTACGCCGGTGGTGGGTTGGAAATCTCACAGAACTTTGACCTCCTGGGTGGTACATTCTATCTGGATACGGATTTGGACTACATGCGCTACTTCGGCGACCAGACGTTCAACCAATTCTCGTCCGTGCCCGTCCGTATCGGGTATCAACAAGACCTATTGGGTTACAACGCCTTCAAGTGGGAACGGAAAATCGAGCCGTTGAAGTTTGAGAAGGTAAAGAAGGAGTTCCTCTACAACGTGGAACAAATCAGCGAACAGGCAACGACCTATTTCTTCGCCCTTGCAATGGCACAAGTCGAGTATGACCTTGCCGTGGAGAATGTCGCCACGACCGACACGCTCTACAAGGTTGGGCAGGAACGGCATAAGATTGCCGCCATCAACCAGAACGACCTGCTGACGCTGAAGCTCGACGCCGTTAACGCTCGCAACACGCTGCAAAACGCCGAAATCGCGCTGAAGCGTGCGATGTTCAGCCTCGCTTCGTATCTGAACTTCGACAAGAACACGGAGATCCGCCTACGCCTACCGAGCCGCCCGCGCAACATGAATATTTCCGTAGATCAAGCGCTCGCGCTGGCCCGGGAGAATAATCCGACTTTCCTTGAACTTAAACAGGAAATTCTCGAAGCGCAGCAGCAAGTAGACAAGACGAAAAAAGAATCCATGTTCAACGCCTCGATCAATGCCAGCTTCGGTCTGAACCAAGCGGCCAACAAATTCAGCGATGCCTATCGCAACCTGCAACAGCAGCAGATTGTCTCCCTTTCCGTCTCCATTCCACTCGTGGACTGGGGCGTGCGGAAAGGAAAATACAACGTGGCAAAAAACAACCTGCTCGTGACCGAGACCTCTGCCAAGCAGGAAGAGCTGACGATCGAAGAGGATGTCATCATGACCGTCGGCGACTTCAATATCCAACAGGCGCTCATCAGCAGTGCGGAAGAGGCGGTCGACCTCGCCGACATGGCGTACAACGAAACCAAACAGCGTTTCCTCATCGGCAAAGCAGATATCAACAGCCTGACCCTTTCGCTCAACCGGCAGCAGGAGGCACAGCGCAACTACATCACGGCATTGCAGAATTATTGGTTAAGCTATTTCAAAATCCGGAAATTGACGCTGTTCGACTTCGAGATGGGTGTCTCTTTGTCCAACGAATTTGATTACAAAGGAGGAGGGTTATGACTCGCAAGTCTTGAAGATTAGGGGACGCTGTGAGGGTTATACCAAAACCCGCAAATCCCGATAAGAACAAAAATGACAAAAAAGAAGCATACGAATGAGTGCATCACCTAAAATATCATCCTTTACCATCATCGTCTCTTTTCTTTGTCTGGCATTGGTAGGAGTCGCCTTAGTCCCGCTATTGCCCGTCAAGCTCTCCCCTTCCCGCACGCTGCCCCAACTGACCATCAGTTACAGTATGCCGGGCAACTCGGCACGTGTCATCGAAATGGAGGTGACCTCCCGGTTGGAGGCAATGTTGGCACGTATCAAAGGTATCAAATCCATCCGCTCCACATCGGGTAACGGAAGCGGATACATCACCATCGAATTGGACAAACACACCGACGTGGATGCCGCCCGCTTCGAGGCATCGACCATCGTCCGCCAAACATGGCCCAGCCTGCCCGACGGGCTCAGTTATCCCGTTTTGGAGATGAGCCGCCCCGACGAGAAGGCATCACGCCCCTTCATGAGCTACACGCTGAATGCCGCCGCTACCCCCATTTTCATCCAACGGTACGCCGAAGACCAAATCAAACCACGATTGGCAAGCATCCGAGGTGTTTACCGGATTGATGTGAGCGGCGCAACCCCCATGGAATGGCAATTGGAGTATGACAGTCGGCAACTGGCGACGCTCGGTATCAGCGTCAGCGACATCCAGAACGCCATCAGCCTGTACTACCAGAAAGAATTCTTAGGGACAGCCAACATCGAAACCGAACTGCTCTCTTCGCGCTACCCGAAAACCAACAGCCACACCCAATGGATACGCTTGGCACTCATACCCGAAAACGAGGCAAACGGGTTCGACCCTTCGCGCATCACTGTAACCAACAAAGAGGGCAAGTTGATTCGCCTCGACCAACTACTGAAGGTAACCCGCCAAGAAGAAGCCCCACAAAGCTATTATCGCATCAACGGGCTGAACTCGATCTACCTCTCCCTCCGTGCCGAAGAGACTGCCAACCAATTGGAACTGGCGAAACAGGTACGAGAAGAGATGGAGCACATCCGTACCTTACTTCCGGCCGGTTATGAAATCCATACAAGCTATGACGCGACTGAATATATTCAAGAAGAATTAGACAAAATCTATGTCCGCACAGGGTTGACCATCCTGATTCTGCTTCTCTTCGTATTGCTTATCACACGGGAGCTGCGTTATCTGGCGCTTATCGTCATCACGCTATCCATCAATTTGTGTATCGCGGTCATCCTGTATTACCTGTTGGGATTGGAGATGCAGCTCTACTCGCTGGCGGGAGTCACCATCTCGCTCAGCCTGGTGATAGACAACACCATTGTGATGACCGAGCACATCCGAAACCGGCACAACCGAAAAGCCATCCTCTCCATCCTTGCCGCCACCTTGACGACAATGGGAGCTTTGGTGATTATCTTCTTCCTGGACGAACGGATACGGCTTAACCTGCAAGATTTCGCAGCCGTAGTCATCATCAACTTAGGTGTCTCGCTGTTCATTGCCCTTTTCCTTGTACCTGCTCTCATCGACAAGTTGGGCATGGAATGGAAACACCGGGGCAGAAGCAAACGTTTACGTAACCTACCGGCGGGTATCATGCGCATCAAAAAACGGGGCAACCGTTTCTTGCATCGTTTCCCGGTTTACTTCAACCGTTATTACC
>CALUTX010000120.1 GCA_944323815.1 uncultured Parabacteroides sp.
ATTTCCATCTCTCAAAACAGTTTTCCGACAGTTCGGAAACCAATTTCTACGCCTGAAAGCGCATTCCGACACCTCGAATCCTGTTTTCATGTTCAAAAATTGCATTCCGACGCTTCGGACGACGGTTTGAGGCAAAAAAGTGATGTCCCGAACCGTCGGAAAACTGCCCAAACTAAAAAAGATTTTCAGATATTTCAAATTATTCCTGCAAATTGTAAACCAAACTATCACTTATCCTCCAAACAGCCGAAACGGTTCGGCATCCCGCTCCACGAATATCGTCTTTTCCGGATGCCGGAAAAAAGAAAAGATACTTGGATTCGATGTAATTGTCCCAATAAATCTATCCGACAGATGAATCATCTCAATTGAAGCGAAGAAACGAAGCAGTTGTTCCCTCTTCATCTTCTTCGAACATGTTTTGAACTCAGTATGAACATATCCATTTTCCTCTTTCTCGCAGAACGTATGCCAATGCCAATATGGAAAACGAGCCTGTAATTGACACATAACAGCATAGTCATCCGTCAGCACAAACACATCTTTTATCTCTAAATAATCAACCAACTTCTCTACATAAGTCTCCACAGGAAGCAAATCACATTCGATATATTTGTCACCAGCCCGAATCTGACAGCTCAAAAAAGTACTGTAATTACGATAAGTAGCAATATAGTCATAAATCTGCTTACGAACATCTGCCCGATATCTCCATGTAATCTCCACCAAAACATGACACGCCTCAATAATATCACCATGTATGCCAAGTTCGGGAATATCATATACACGTGACCTCGCTTCACGCGAAAGAGCCTTCTCCCAAATATCTTGTGTCAAGAACAGACCAGGATGAAAACATTGCCAAAATTTTATCAGCCCATCATAAATCATTCGTTTTAATTTCCATTTGAACAGGCGAAAATTCTTCGTTCGCAAAATTACCTTCCAAGAACCGCATGGACGCGCATTGAATCTATGATGCCAAGCAGCCTGTTCTTCTTCACAAAACGGCTCAAAAAAATCAGTCCATCCCTTCTCATACCCAAAATTAGCGTCTATGGAATAAATTTTAAACTGAATACGATGTTGTATGCAATACAGCATCGCCAAAATCATACAATTGTACTCTGAAAAAAATCCGGCACTTGCTCCTACATGGAAAATCAAAACAGGCTTAAAGCTCTCATTCATTTGCCGATAAGCCTGTCTTAAATCATGAATTCGTTTATTTTCTTCCATCTATCTATTCCAATTCCACAACTTAATATATTCTACCGCCAGTACTTTCCATCATTTACGTTTCCTTACAAAAATATAAGTAACCATCTCTTTAAAAATGACAGAATTGGACACCCACATCATCGACAAATACAAAAAGGCGACAGATACGATTTTTACTGCGAGGACGGCAAAACGATTATATTCCATCAAGCTGACAACGCCGTATGAAACGGCTATCGAAATAGCCATCCCGCCGGCATAAGGGAGAATGTCCCTGCCAATCTGCCAAAACGTAATGCCAATCAGGCGGGAACATTGGCAATGCCAAAACAGGAGCAGCAGGTAATAAGCAGTGATATAACAGACGACCATCGGGTAAATCCCCAACGGATAGGCGGCAAGAACGATTGCCAATTGCAACACGCCGCCGCCGACCATCCCTTTGAGATAGACATCCGAGCGGCCGTATGTCATCAGCAGGTTTGTGTACAACGTATGCATGTAACCAATCATTCCCCACAGGCAAAACAGTTGTAAAAAAGGTACACTCGGTAGCCATTTCTCCCCAATCAAAATCACAATCAATTCTTTTGCCACAAAAGCCAGCCCCAACATCAGCGGAAACGAGACAAAAGCCCCAAAGCGGACCATTTTTCGAAACACGGCGGCCTGTCTTTGTTTATCCTCCACGACCTCTGCCAAAACAGGCTGTGCCACTCCGCTAATCATCCCGCCAATGAACATATTTCCCATAACCATCCATTTCTGTCCTTGCGAATAGTATCCCAACAACTGCGCATTATAAAACTTACCCAACACAACGGACATCACATTGTTATTGACCTGTGTAAAGATATTTGTCAGCAACAATTTGGAGCCGAAACCAAACATTTTCCGAAGGGGTTGAAAATTAATCTGCAAACTGGGTTTCCACGGGGAGAAATAGAGTTTCAACAGGGAACCGACGCAGACATAAACAGTTGTCTGAGCCGCTAATCCATAATAAGCAAAATCATTCAAAGCCAACGTAATGCCGACAATTCCCGAACATAGCAAAGCAATGATATCAATCTTAGCTCTTTCTTTTGCCATCAACTGTTTGAACAAATAGGCATTCGAAGCAATCCCCAAACCACCCAGCAGAAAGCCTAAGAAAACGACGCGCGACAACCCGATCAATTCCGGCCGCTCATAAAACCGGGCAATCAACGGGGCACAAAAAAACAGCATGATATAAAAGGTTATTCCGGTTAACGCGCTGAACCAAAATACGGCATTATAATCTTCCTTCCGAATCTCTTTCTGGTTGGTCAGCGCCGCTGTAAAACCGCTTTCCTGAATGGTTCCGGCAATCGCGCTGAAAATCGCCAACATCCCCACCATTCCGTAATCTTCCGCATTCAGAATACGCGCTAAAACCAAACCGAAAACGAGGTTCAAAATTTGTTGAACCCCGCTACTCAATCCGCCCCAGAAGAGGCCTTTGGCGGTTTTTTGTTTGAGGGTTGGTTCAGCCATCAATCTTGTTTATCTTTCCTCTGTTCCAGCCTCAATCCTGTTTTTGCATTCAGTGGAGAAATAACTGAATGTCCCAAATCACTTTCCAATTGTTTTCGTGCTGCTTCAGCGGCTTTTCCGCCTTGCCGGGCAATCTGCTTATGCTCATCAAAATATTGCGGGTCTTTCTCTTTGGACAATTCTGTTGTAGCAGCTTCAGCCAGCATATTAAGAGCCAGTTCGGTATTAGTCATATTATCCCGTAGGCTTTCCTTTTTCAGTCCTTTAAACTTTTTATACTCTTTCGATGTTTTGCCGGACCAAGCCTGATAAATGATATCGGTAAGTGTAGCAAATTGTACGCCTTCCTGCAAACCATGTCGTTTCCACTCATCGGTCAGGTCTTTACGGATTTCGATACTTTTCAATCGTTGGTTAATCCAGCTATCCGAATATCCCAACGCTTTATATTCCCTCATCGCCCGGTCGATTGTCAACTCCGGATCTTGCATTTCGTCTAAACGCTCTCTGGCTACTTGTGCCATCCAAAGTTTAAACGGTTCTGCTTTCGGGGAAGGAATTGATTGGATAAGACGAAACAACTGTTCGGTGGTGGCAACATCGGTCTTGTAATATTTACCATCAGAAGATGGCAATTTCAGTTGGTGACAAATTGTCACCAACTCACTTCCCTCCGCTTTCAGTCTCTGTTTCAACTTATTCCAATATTTTCTTCCATCTGTACTATCTGTAAGAATACTTACAACGTCCACTACAGAAAAATACCATTCCTCTGTCTCGTCGTCCCAAATTGTACGGACTTTCTTTTCTTCAAAAATTTTAATTGCTTCTTTTTTTGTCATAGTAGGTTTATCATTATTGCCACTTATCACTAACTCATTCTCCCTCCACCCTCTTCGCCAACGCATACTGCGCGTTGGCCGGGCGGCCGAGCCGGACGATGCGCCCATCTTCCCGCAGGCTTTTGAGGTCTTTCAGCGCCATGTATTTCATGCAGCCGTTCAGACCGCAACAGATGAAAGATGTAATCGTTTGATGGGTTTGCAGGTAATTCAGGATATTCTTTTTCCGCTTGTCGGCCGGAAGGAGTTTCAGGCGGCTGCCCGATTCGGCCCGTTCGACGCTCATCATGGACAATTCCCTCCGCAACTCTTTCGCGCAACGGAAAACGACCTTGTTGAACTTGACATGTTTCGGCTTAATCGCCTTTTCGTCCGTCCATGCCGGGCACTTCAAGGAAATCGAAAAGGTTCCGATTCCTTCCAATTCCAATATTTCACCCCGCTTCAAGTGCATGATGATACGCGAACGCAAAGCATCCAAGATACCTTTGACGTCGGCAGAATTAAACGAACAAGCATCCGAAATCTCCTCGTTCAAATCCTCCATCCGGATGGTATGCTGATCGACCAAACGGGCATGCAAGGTGGATTCTCCCTCCTCGTTCTCCCGCTTTGGATTTCTAAAAAGGCTGTAATGAGCAGTCATGTCTATTCTCTTTTATCTTTATCCGGACGTTAATTTGGCGCGTCCGGCACTTAATTATGCAACATTCCAATCAAAAGTTGGCTCGCTTGCCATCTATTTTGTGTTTGACGGAGGTCGAACAGCTGTTCGAGCCTTGTCAAACAACTGTCCGACGAGGGTCAAACAGGTGTTCGACCTTCGTCAAACAAACAATGAATCGGAAGCTCAGGGAAATTATCTGCCACCTCACGAGGTATTTCAAGGGACCTCGGCAATTTTGCGAGCCGGTTCATTCCTTCTTTCGACCGTTCTCTTTTGTTATTGTTTCGCATTCCATACAGAGTCACTGCCCAATGCAATGATAAACAAAGCCGTTTTCTGCCAATTCCTTTGCATCGTAGATGTTTCGGCCGTCCAGAATCAACGGGGTGGCCATCAGTTTTTTGACGGCAGACCAAGAGGGCATACGGAATTCTTTCCACTCGGTGACGAGCAACAGGGCGTCGGCGTCGACCACTGCGTCATAAATGTCTTTCGCATAATGGACGGCATCGCCCAGCCGGCGGCGTGTTTCGGTCATCGAAACCGGGTCGTAGACATAGAGCTCGCAACCGGCAGCCAGCAGTTTATCAATCAAAATCAGGGAAGGTGCTTCGCGCATATCGTCGGTTTCGGGTTTGAAAGCCAATCCCCAAAGCGCAATGCGTTTCCCTTTCAAATCGCCTTGATAATAATCGGACAGCTTGTGAAACAGGATGGATTTCTGCTCTTCGTTAACGGCTTCTACCGCTTCCAAAATACGCATGGTGTACCCATTTTGATGGGCTGTATGAATCAACGCCTTAATATCTTTGGGGAAACAAGAGCCGCCATAACCGATTCCGGCATAGAGGAAACGATTACCGATGCGGACATCCGAACCGATTCCTTTGCGAACCATGTTGACGTCTGCCCCGACCCGTTCGCACAGGTTGGCTATATCATTCATGAAGCTAATGCGCGTCGCCAACATCGCATTGGCGGCATATTTCGTCATCTCGGCAGAGGGGACATCCATGAAAATGACCCGAAAGTTATTCAACAGGAACGGGCGATACAGGCGGGTCATCAACTCTTTGGCACGTTCAGACTCGACCCCGACAACGACGCGGTCCGGACTCATGAAATCTTTGATGGCTGCTCCTTCTTTCAGGAATTCCGGATTAGACGCGACGTCAAATTCGATTTGCAGACCACGTTTGTCCAGCTCCTCCTGTATCACGTGGCGCACTTTGCGCGCTGTCCCGACCGGCACAGTACTTTTAGTCACAACCAGCAGATGTTTCGTGATATGCTGCCCGACCGTGCGCGCCACTTCGAGCACATACTTCAGATCTGCGCTCCCGTCTTCATCCGGCGGCGTACCGACCGCACTGAAAAGCACCTCCACTTCGTCGAGGCACTCGGTCAAATCGGTTGTAAAATGAAGTCGCCCGGCTTGTTGGTTCCGGTGAACCATCTCTTCCAAACCGGGTTCATAAATAGGAATGATGCCTTGCTTCAGATTGGCAATCTTCTCAGCATTGACATCGACACAAAACACTTCGGTTCCCATTTCGGCGAAACAGGTTCCGCTGACAAGTCCTACATAACCTGTCCCGACAATTGCTATTTTCATACTGAATTTATAATCAAATAAAGGGTTCGACTTCGCGCCTTCCCCGTCAGGTGCAAGGCGCACAAAGGTTCGTCACTCCCATAAAGGGAATGGCGAAATTGGCACAAATGTACATAAAAAAAACACCTAACCGATATTCACAGAACAAAAATACAAGAAATGTCTTTTCCGTCCCCGTTTATTTCATCTTCCAATCTTCGACTGTTCCGGTTTGGGAAGAAAAACCGACACCAATTTGATACAACTTGCGCGAATCGCCCACATAGGGACGTGCATACCCTTTTTCTTCAATCTGTTGCAGTGCTTCATCGGCAGTTCCGTCCAGTTTGAACTCAAAAATATAGACATAATCAGGTGTCTCGACGATGCAGTCCACACGTCCTTCGTTCTGTTGTTTCTCGGTGTAAACCGTATAAACGCTTATCAAACGGAAGATGAGATAAAAAGTATAATGGAAATAGCGCTCACGCTCGCGTTCATTCTCTTTGCGACGCATTGTATAGGGAATATCGGCGAGGAAAGAGGTGAACAGTTTGCGGAGCGTTTCGGGTTCTCCTTTGCGCAAAGCGACAACCAGATTACGTACCCAACCGCCAAACTCCTGTTTCGGAGATAAGTAATCGGAAGCCACCAATGACACAAAACCCTTTTTCACCTCGTTGTTCGGAAAATCGAGCAGGAATGTGCCAATGCTCCAATCATAATCCTTAATCGTCAGGTAACCACTTTGATAAATCATCGGAAGCGGTTTTTCCACATTGGCTTTATAATCGACGAAATCCTGCGGATCGTAATACTTGCCGGTCAGTTCGTCTAAATTCTCATTCGTATGATTCAACAGGCGAATCAAGTAAGAAGGCGTACCGCTTTGGAACCAATAATCGCGAATCGCCTCTTGGGAAAAGGCATTCAGCAAACTAAAAGGATTGTATATATCTGTCAGATTTTCCGAAAAATGATACCCGTCGTACTGCCGCCTCAACGTTTCCTTCATTTCTTCTTCAGTCTGTCTGAAACGTTGTGCCATCAACGCAATCGGTTCAGCAAAATAATGTTCCAACTCCTCTTGCGTAATGCCACACAAAGCCTCATAGCGGCGATCCATGCTAATATCCATCGGCTGGTTGAAACCACTGAACACGCTGACTTGTGAGAATTTAGTGACGCCGGTTAAAAACACAAACTGTAAATTCTCGTCTGCCGCTTTAAAAACGGAATAAAAACCTTTCAACACTTCGCGATTCCAGTCTTCCAACAGCCATTCCTGTCCCTCTATATTCGTCCGAATAGAGGTATCCAACACATCAAGTATCGGCTTATCGTATTCATCTATCAAGACGACGCAACGACGGCCGCATTGCTTGTGCGCTTGTTGAAGGACATAAGCAAACCGGTCGCCAATGTTCGTCCATATAGGACTTTTCCCGTAAAGTTTCTCCCATTCGGAAATGTATCCTTCCAATTTCCGCTCCAACGTTCCCGGCCCGGTAAAGTTATTTCCAT
Organism: uncultured Parabacteroides sp.; assembly: GCA_944323815.1. GTDB lineage: Bacteria > Bacteroidota > Bacteroidia > Bacteroidales > Tannerellaceae > Parabacteroides. Next base: position 7,367 of record CALUTX010000120.1, read on the forward strand.
TGAAATCTATATGGAAAACCGGATATTGCGCCCATTCGGTTTCCAATTGTTCGATGGCCAGTCCTTGGAACAACTCTTTTTTGCCCAAAAAGTAGTTCTTCAGAGTAGAAACCAAAAGGCTCTTTCCGAAACGACGCGGGCGGCTCAAAAAGTAAATATTACCGGTCGTGACCAATTGATAAATCAAAGCGGTCTTGTCGACATAGCAAAAATTGTCTGTTCTAATTCGGTCAAAACTCTGTATGCCTACGGGATATTTCATCATATCGTGTTGTTTTTGAAGTTTGCGTACACAAAGATACGTTTTATAGCAAAATAATTCGTATGTTTGCAATAAAATTTGTATATACTTCCAATCATGAAATTACGACAAATAGGCCTCCTTTTCTGCGGATGTGTATGGTTCGGACTGCTTGCTTGCCGGCCAACCACACAGAACGCATCGGATAACTGTGATCTTGCTTATGCAGATTCCATGTTTACCCATATTTTGGAGAAGTATAACGTGGAGAAATATGGATTACTGCTGGAAACCTATCCGCCCAATCCAAAAAATCAAGTCACTTATTTGGCGGAAGGTTCCGAACAGAAACGGAATCAAGAGGTCTCTTTCCTGTGGCCTTACTCGGGAATGCTGTCCGGCGGAATCGCCCTTTATCGCGCTACCGGTGATGAAACATACCGGGAAATCTTGGAAAAGCGGATTTTGCCCGGCTTGGAGCAATATTGGGATTCGATACGTCAACCCGTTTGTTACCAAAGCTATCCGACATTTAACGGGGAAAGCGACCGTTTTTATGACGATAACGACTGGCTTGCCATCGACTTCTGCGATTTGTACGCTCTGACCGGTGAAAAAAAGTATCTGGAGAAGGCCGAACTTCTTTATCAATACATTTACAGCGGATGGGACGACGTGCTGGGAGGCGGCATTTACTGGTGCGAACAGCAAAAGCGTTCCAAAAACACCTGTTCCAACGCACCGGCCGCCGTCTTGTGCATGAAACTGTACAATTTGACAAAGGATAAAAATTATTTGGAGCAGGCTAAAAAAACATACGCTTGGACGAAAAAGAACTTGCGCGACCCGGAAGACGGCGTTTATTGGGATAATGTCCGTCTAGACGGCAGTGTAGACAAAGCCAAATATACCTACAACAGCGGGCAGATGATACAAGCCGGCGTCATGCTCTACCAGCAATCGGGCGACGAAACCTACCTGAAAGATGCACAGGAAACGGCCCAAGGAGCCTACGCGCATTTCACGAAAATGCGTAAGAACGCAGCAGGGGAAGAAGCGCGATTCTATACAGCCAATCCGTGGTTCAACGTGATTTTGCTG
>CALUTX010000121.1 GCA_944323815.1 uncultured Parabacteroides sp.
CTCGTCTTCTGCGCCGGCGAACACGCCCAGTTCGCGTTGAGACGTTAAATCATATTGATGTGCATATTCCGCTACCTTTTTCGTGAGTGCCACATTCTCCTCATACGGCAGATGAGAACCGTCGATCATGACAGAAGAGAAGCCCATGTCCACGCAAGACTTGCACAGTTCGAAGCTGTCACCGTGGTCCAAATGAAGCACGATTTGCGGTTTTTCGCAACCCAATTCTTTTGCATATTCAACAGCGCCTTCTGCCATGTAACGCAGCAACGTCTGGTTGGCATAATTACGCGCACCCTTAGAAACTTGCAGAATCACCGGAGACTTGGTTTCAACAGAAGCCTTGACAATTGCCTGCAACTGCTCCATGTTGTTGAAGTTGAAAGCCGGAATCGCATATCCGCCCTTAATGGCCTTAGCAAACATCTCTCTGGTGTTCACCAAACCTAAATCTTTGTAACTTACCATAGTTGTATGTATTATTACGTTTGTGATTAAAATCTGCGCAAATGTACATAAAAAACCTCGAATTATAAACGCACCCGCCAAAAATCAACCGCCTATTTTCCTCCGGGGCCTGTTCCATTTACCCCCGAGGCAGTTTGGATTTACCTCCGGGGTAACTTTTTTATATACTTACTCCTTTTTGATGTAAACCAGAGAAAGCGGCAAGCAATCATATATATCATTCAAAGCCCTCATCCATTGCAAAAAAGCATGTACCCTTTTCCAAAACAGGATACATGCTTTTCTTCAAAAGGGTACATGCTTTTTGGGAAACCCTTCAGACTTTAATTTGCTCCTCTATCCGTTTAAATTCCGTAGGCAGCAGATAAAACAAACAAGGTTGTTTTTATACAAATAAAAAACTCATTCACAGATTGCATTTCCTCCTAAAAGAGGGAAAAACGTCCCAAAATGTACTCTGGAAAAACAGCCCTCATGAACGTTTTTACTGTCCAAAAATCCAAATGAAAAGCTCCGAAAGCCACACTTCGACAGTATTCGGCACTCCGTCGCACCGAAGACGGTCGTAATTGCCACCAGAACGGTCGCCGTCACCATTACGACCGTCCTCATTGGTGATTAGGACGGTCGTAATGATAATTAGAATAATCCCCGCGCCAACCAGAACGGTCGTAACCACCTATTAAGACGGTCGTCGCTGTAAGTTGATGCCGGAAAAAGGGGCACAAGTATCTCAAGTTTTTCCGTTAACGCTTCGAGAAGCTGTTTTTCCGCATACTATCCCTATATGCTTTCATCCACGCCATTCTCACGAAGTTTAGCTTTTCCAATTTGTCAGGAAAAAGAAGAGAACAAAAGACAAACAACAAGGTTTACAGACAGACTGCGCAGTTCGCTCGGCAGTCTGTTACTCAAAAGCCTATTTCGGAAACAAAAAGACAATCCGATTTGAATCAGATTTCGAGCTAAAATAGCCCCAATCGGGAGGAAAAACGGGCAAAAATCGGTCAAAATAAGGATTTCAAACCATTGATTCACCGATTTCCAACAAGAAAATTTTAACTCTACACATGTTAATGATAGCTTTTGCAAGAATGAAAATGAAAAAGAAAAATCAGAAATGTTTTTGGCAGAGACGAATAAAATCTCTATATTTGTTCAACCCATATTTATATCGTACATGAAACAGATAAAAATGAGTAAAATAGGAGTATTCTTCTTTCTAATATGTCTAATTGCATGTAAAGAGAAAGAAAAAGATACTTTGCCAGAAATCGATTTCACCCAAATTTGTCAGGCAAAATTAAAAGTAACACTTAAATGATTGCCCCCCTCACCTCCCTACGTTTTATCTTTGCCCTGATGGTTTTCGGGGCGCATTGTTATGTTATAGACAGCTTTTTCGACGCTCATTTTTTTAAGGAGGGGTTTGTCGGGGTCAGTTTCTTTTTTGTTTTGAGCGGGTTTATCATTTCCTATAATTATCAGCGGAAATTGCAGGAAAAGCAGACAAGCAGACGGACATTCTGGGTGGCACGCATCGCCCGTGTTTATCCCTTGCATTGGCTGACGCTGTTTGTCGCTGCATTATTGGGCAATTACGTCACGGCGACAAACGGATGAGATTGGTTCAAACATTTTTTGGCATCGCTCACGCTGACCAATGCGTACATCCCGCAAGCGGATTACTTTTTCTCGTTCAACAGCCCCTCGTGGAGTTTGTGCTGCGAACAGCTGTTCTATTTTTGTTTTCCCTTCCTCGTTCCTTTGGCACAAAATTACAAACGATTGCTGGGAGTGTGGGGTGTTTCGGTGGTGTTGCTCCTGACGGGGATGTATTTCACGCCGGAAGAGGTCATCAAAGGGTATTGGTATGTCAATCCCGTCACCCGTCTGCCCGACTTTTTGGTGGGAATGCTGTTATTCCGATGCTATGAAGGATTGAAAAACAGAAAGATTACTTCGTTACAAGGGAGTGTGATGGAGATTGTCTCGGTAGGTTTGTTCCTGCTTTTTTATCTCTATGCAGCGGAAGTGCCCAAGGTCTACCGTTATTCCTGTTACTATTGGGTGCCGGTTGCAATGGTCTTGCTCGCCTTTTCCCTCCGGAAAGGCATACTTTCCCGCATCCTTTCCAACCGTTTCTTGGTGACGGGCGGGGAAATCAGTTACAGTTTCTACCTGATACACCTGTTTGTGCTTTTATCGTATGCGGAATGGCAAAAGGCGAGTGGGTTCTCTATCGCATGGTACATCTCCGTGCCGATTCTGTTTGGCTTCATTGTCGCACTGAGTCTGCTTTCTTACCGCTATTTCGAAAAGCCGATGAACAAAAGGGTCAAGCAGTGGCTCAACAAAGAAAACACGAAACATTTTTCGACAAGTGAAAAAATCACTTGATTTTCTTTGTTTGTTCGACACTTATCCATACCTTTGCAGACCAAAATATACCGGTTACCAAACAAAACAAACAGAATATAAATTAATTAAGATAACAAAGCAATGAAAAAAGGAATCCATCCTGACAACTATCGTCCTGTCGTATTCAAGGACATGTCAAACGATGATACATTTATCACTCGTTCTACAATCAATGCAAAAGAGACAATTGAGATCGACGGCGTTACGTATCCGTTGGTAAAGGTCGAAATTTCGAACACCTCTCACCCGTTCTATACAGGTAAAGCTAAATTGGTCGACACCGCCGGACGCGTTGATAAGTTCATGAGCCGCTACGGTAATCGGAACAAGAAATAAAAATCGAACAAGTATTTGTCATATTCATAACAAACAAGCAAGCAAGGCTGTCTTTTCAAACAAGACGGCCTTGTTTGTTTTTGCACAATTTGCCTACCGCTTTTTCTATTTCCAAAAAGTATGCTTACATTTGCATTTGGTAAAACATAATTTTTGTATGCCATGGCGAAGACTAAAGAACAATTACAAAACATTTTAGAGCAATTTCAACTCGCGGATAAAGTCGTTTCCGCAGAGCCGTTTGGAAACGGGCATATCAACGACACACTGAAAGTGACAAATGAGAAAGGTGAGATTAAATATGTCTTGCAGCGTATCAACCATCTGGTGTTTACCAACGTGGACATGCTTCAAAACAACATTCAGATTGTCACCTCTCACATCCGCAAGAAGCTGGAAGAAAAAGGAGAAAGCGATATTGACCGCAAAGTGCTCACCTTCTTCCCGACCAAAGACAACAAACCCTATTATTTCGATGGCGACAGCTATTGGCGCGTATCGCTGTTCATCCCGAACAGCAAAAGCTACGAGGAGGTAACGCCCGAATTGTCTTACGAAGCCGGTAAAGCCTTCGGTGATTTCCAAGCCATGCTGTCCGACATTCCGGAGGGAACATTAGGTGAGACCATCCCGAACTTCCATAACATGGAGTTCCGCCTTGCCCAGTTCCACGATGCGATTAAGGCGAATGCTGCGGGCCGTGTGTCCGAAGTGCAAGACCTGATTGATGAAATCGACAGACGGGCGTATGACATGTGCATCCAAGAGCGACTCTATCGCGAAGGCAAGCTGAAGAAGCGCACGAACCACTGCGACACGAAGGTGAACAACATGCTGTTCGACGCGGCGACGGACAAGGTGCTCTGCGTCATTGACCTCGATACCGTGATGCCGGGCTTCGTATTGTCTGACATTGGCGACTTCATCCGGACAGGTGCCAACACCGGCGCAGAAGACGACGAGAACTTGGACAACGTAGGTGTAAACATGGAAATCTTCAAGGCTTACACACGGGGCTACATGGAGAAGGCGAAGTCGTTCCTGACGCCGACGGAAATCAAGCTCCTCCCCTACGGAGGCCGTCTGCTGACCTACATGCAGACCGTCCGCTTCCTGACAGACTACATCAACGGTGACACCTACTACAAGATCCATTATCCGACGCATAACTTGGTGCGCACGAAAGCGCAATTCAAGTTGCTGCAAAGCCTCGAAGCACACGCCGAAGAGATGGATGCTTTCATGAACGAGTGGCTGTAAACCGCGGTGTTTACCGCTCCCGAGAGAAATAAAATGATTGCCGTCCCGATAAAAACGGGACGGCAACTATTTTTCCTTTATAACCGATAGCAACCATAAAAACAACACATATATGAAAAAGACTTCCATCCTTTATTCCTTTGCCGCAATCGCACTTTGTGCGTTTACTGTCGGATGTCAAAGCGAAAAAGTATCAGAATCAATTATCGACCTCGAAGCGGCTGCCCGTGAGCCGAAACCGTTCACGCAAAGTGACCTACCTGGCACCGTTTCATTCATTCCGCTGGAAACAACAGACAGTTCGCTTATCGGCATGGGTGCTAACATACAAGTTTCTGCCAACCGGATATTGGTTTCCTCTACTAACCAGCCGCTCCTCGTGTTTGACAAAAAAACAGGGCGTTATCTCAATCAAATCGGACAAAAAGGCGAGGGGCCGGAAGGATATGCCAACGACGGCTTCGGGAACCTCTTCTATTGGCTCGACCAACAACAAGAGGTTGTCTACCTGTTGGGCATAAATGGACACTCTTTATTGCGTTACGACCTCTCGGGACGTTTTCTGGGGAAGACCACACTGCCGGAAGGGACACCCAAAAGCCCCAATCTATACAGCAGTTACTTGTTCATTTCCAACGACACCATCATCGCCCACAACAAATACATTAGCGAAGATAGCATTCCTTCACTTATCTGTTTTTCAGGAACAAACGGGACAGTCTATTGGACAGTTCCTGCACAAACCCCTCTCCTGCCCTCTTTCAGCGAGATTGAAGAGTCCTATTATCTGTACGGCGGTTTCCTGCCTTACGGCGGCAATCTATCGACGTTTCTCTTCCGTGACCGAAAGACCTACAGTTTTTCTGCCGAAGCACCGACTGTTTGGCAAAACGAGGGGCAAACTTTCTTCAAGGAGGCCTTCCGCGATACCATCTTCCGGATACAACCCGACGGAACACTTGCTTTCCATCAAGAGTTGCACTTAGGCGCACGCAGTTGGCCCTTCGACCGGCGGACCGATGCGGACATGCCGGCAGACCGGATTACAATCGATTACATCTTAGAGTCGCCCCACCTCCTCTACATCCATTGGCACACGGGATTTTACCAACCGGCTGACCGTAGAAAATCCTTTTGTACCTTATACGACAAACAGACGGGAACACTTCGTACCAACAAAGGCGAACAGATAAACGACGAAGCGCAAAACCTTCCCCCTATTGCCTTCCAAAAGAAATCGACAAAGGGAGAATGGGTTGGACTACTGAATGCGCCCGACATCGTTGAGTGGAAAGCGAAACACCCGCAAGCCCGATACCCGGAAAGTTTGTCGAACATAGGGGAAGAAGATAATCCCGTCGTCGTTCTTTCTTGACATCTAACCAAGTGACGCCTTACCCTCCGGCTAAACGCAAATATCCGCCGGATATTTTGTACCTTTGCCCCACGTAAAGCGCAATAACTATACATTATATTATATATATGATTACGATCAACAATCTGGACATGCAGTTCGGGAAACGGATCCTGTTTCAAGATGTCAACATGAAGTTTACGCCGGGCAACTGTTACGGCATCATTGGTGCGAACGGTGCCGGCAAGTCGACCTTCCTACGCATCATCAGCAAGCAACTCGACCCTACGCGCGGAAGCGTCACGCTCGGTCCGGGCGAACGGCTCTCGGTGTTGAGCCAAGACCACTTCGCTTTCGACGAATATACGGTGATGGACACCGTGCTGATGGGGCACACAACGCTGTGGGAGGTGATGAGCGAGAAGAATGCGCTCTATGCGAAAGAGGACTTCTCCGATGAAGACGGTATCCGCGCCGCCGAGTTGGAAGAGAAGTTCGCCGAGATGGAGGGCTGGAATGCCGAGAGCGACGCCGCCGCGCTGCTGAGCGGACTGGGTATCTCCGAAGCGTTTCACTATACGCTGATGAAGGATATGAGCGGTAAGCAGAAGGTCCGCGTCTTGTTGGCGCGCGCCCTGTTCGGACAACCGGACAACCTGCTGCTCGACGAGCCGACCAACGACCTCGACCTCGAAACGGTCATGTGGCTGGAAAACTATCTGGCGAACTTCGAGCACACCGTCTTGGTAGTCAGCCACGACCGCCACTTCCTCGACTCGGTCTGCACGCATACGGTGGACATCGACTTCGGTAAGCTCCAGCTCTTTGCCGGCAACTACAGCTTCTGGTACGAATCGAGCCAGCTTGCCCTTCGCCAGCAACAGCAGCAGAACAAGAAAGCGGAAGAGAAGAAGAAGGAGTTGGAAGAGTTTATCCGCCGCTTCAGTGCCAACGTAGCGAAATCAAAGCAGACCACCAGCCGCAAGAAGATGCTGGAGAAGCTAAATATCGAGGAGATCAAACCGTCGTCGCGCCGCTATCCGGGCATTCTCTTCACTCCCAATCGCGAGCCGGGCAACCAAATTCTGGAGGTCAAGGGGCTGACGAAAAGCATCGAAGGGCAAGTGCTTTTCCGCGACCTGAACTTCAACGTCGAGAAGGGCGACAAGATTGTCTTCCTCAGCCATGACCCGCGTGCGATGACCGCCCTTTTCCAGATTATCAACGGCGAAGAGAAGGCCGACGCCGGCACCTATCAGTGGGGACAGACCATCACGACGACCTACCTGCCGCTCGACAATTCGAAGTATTTCAATACGGATTACAACCTGATTGAATGGCTGTCGCAGTTCTCGCCCGACACAAACGAAGTGTTCCTCAAAGGGTTCTTGGGACGGATGCTCTTCTCCGGCGAAGAGTTACTGAAGAAGGTGAATGTGCTTTCGGGAGGCGAGAAAATGCGTTGTATGATCTCGCGCATGATGCTGACCGACGCAAATTGCATCATCCTCGACACGCCGACCAACCACCTCGATTTGGAGTCGATTCAGGCGTTCAACAACACGCTGCAAACGTTCAAGGGGAACATCCTCTTCTCCAGCCACGACCACGAGTTCATCCAAACCGTCGCCAACCGTATCATCGAACTGACGCCGAACGGCATCATCGACAAGATGATGGAATATGACGACTACATCACCGACCCGAAAGTGGCCGAGCTGAGGGAGAAACTATACAGTTGACGATTCCGATACAACAGCATAACGCCCGTGTTCCATTCCAAAACACGGGCGTTTTTATTTTAAGCCTTATCAGGCGTTTGAGAATGGGTTTACCGAACCCAGCTTCCGGTGATCCAATCGCAAGCCGCAACTGCTGCGTCAAAGTCTGCAAATGAGAGCGATGCATCAACCTGATTACCCTCGCTAGCGAGGAAGCTGTCGTTGGTGTAGATGTTGTTCTCGCTTACCAAATCATTGGAAATGGTGGTATTCGTGATGGCCGATGTGCCGTCTGCCAAAGCATTTTCGGTCTCTGGATCTTCCACAACCAGCGCACTGCCTTTACCGCAGATGACGGCGTTGTCCATCGTCACCTGTGTACCCCGGCGCAGGCGAACGCCCTGTGTGTCGGAACCACTACCGACCAAAAGCAGGTTACTCAACGTCGGATGTGCAACCGGCGTAGCAGCGTAGTTGTTTTCGTTGTTGTCTGCCTCAATCAGGCAGTCACAGGCGTAACCCAGTGTACTCTCTGCCGTCTGGTAAGCCAACAGGTTGTTTGCCGTACCGTTCCAGCCTTCCGTCCAGTCGAACGAGTCGTCGCTACAATCAACTACCACCATATTGCTAACGTTGACCGAGCCGCCGAAGAACTCAAAGCCGTCGTCCGAACCTTTGTACGCCTCGCAGTGGTCGACCGTCGTGCCGCTGCCGACGCCGTAGAAGGAGATACCGTTGGCTTCATGTTCCTCGTCGAAGGCATAGCCGGTGTACTCTACGCGGACATATTGCAGCGTACCAGAGTTGTCTGCATCGTCGTTACCGCCATAAGTTGCACCGCCAATCTCAGAACTACCCGTTCCACCTTGCGCGTTGGTATGGGCATATCCGCAGATGTGGATGCCGCCCCATGCGCCCGGTTCTTCGCGTTCGGAGGTCATGATGATAGGGCTCTCTTCCGTACCGACTGCGTTGATGCGTGCGCCTTGCTCCACTAAGATGTAGTCTACAATGTCATCATAGTGAGCGATGAGCGTCACGCCTGCTTCGATTGTCAGCGTCGCGCCGTCGTTTATCGTGTAGGCACCGCTCAGGTAGTAGGTG
>CALUTX010000122.1 GCA_944323815.1 uncultured Parabacteroides sp.
CGGGATGTAGCTCAGCCCGGTTAGAGTACACGTCTGGGGGGCGTGTTGTCGCTGGTTCGAATCCAGTCATCCCGACGAAAGGCATATCTGAAAACGGATATGCCTTTATTTGTCATTATACAGGTGAAAAACGTACCTTATATGTTTTATCTTTCGAAAATAGATTCCTTGTAGCGTGCCTATGAAACCTTTTTTATATCAAGTGGCTTCATTGTTTTATGGCCGGTATGGGCGGGAGATTAGCCGTTTGGCTTTTGTTTTTCCCAACCGGCGGGCGGGCCTTTTCTTTCAGAAGTATTTGTCGGAGATAGCGGGCATGCCGCTTTTCTCACCCACGATTTTGACCATTAACGATTTGTTTTTGCAACTCATCGGGATGCAGCAGGCAGACCGGATGAAGATGTTGTTTCGGCTGTATGAGTTGTACAAGACGCGCAGCGGCTCGGATGAGTCGTTCGACGATTTCTTGTATTGGGGGGAGATGTTGTTGAATGATTTTGACGATGTGGACAAGTACCGGGTGGATGCCCGTATGCTGTTTGCCAATGTGACGGATTTGCGCGAGATGGAGCAGGATTTCAGTTACCTCACGCCGGAGCAGGTGGCCGCAATCCGCACCTTTTGGTCTTCTTTTTCTCCGGAGGGGAGGTCGGAAAACCAGAAGCAGTTTTTGGCGTTGTGGCAAATTCTGTATGATTTGTATGTGGATTTAAGGAGGGTGTTGGCAGACGAGAGCTGTGGCTACGAGGGCATGATTTTCCGTGAGGTGGTCGAACGGCTGGAGCGAAACGAAGGGGGCGATTTGCCGTATGAGAAGGTGGTCTTTGTGGGGCTCAATGCGCTTTCCGTGACGGAGGAATGTTTGCTCAATCAGTTGAATCAGCGGGAAATTGCCGATTTTTATTGGGATTATGCTTCTCCCTTGGTGAGAGATCGGGATAATAAGGCTTCCTATTTTGTCGAGCGGAATCAGGAACGTTTTCCTTCGGCTTGGCCGTTACCGGAAGAAGAGGAAGAGCGAGAGAGGCAAATCGAAGTGGTCGGTATCCCATCGGGTATCGGGCAGGCCAAACAGGTGTACCGGATTTTGGACGCATGGTGTGACGAGTATGAGATGGACGCAGAGGGGGCGTTGCGGACGGCTGTAATCCTGCCGGACGAGCAGTTGCTGATACCGGTCTTGAATGCGATACCGGAGCGTATCCGGCGGATTAACGTGACGATGGGCTATCCGCTTTCGGCAACGCCGATTGCCTCTTTGGTGGAGTATGTACTGGCGTTACAGAAAAACTTGCGTTATGTGGATGCGCAGCCGGCTTTCTATTTCCGGGATGTGCTGCCGATATTGAATCATCGTTATGTGATGTCGACAGCGGCGGGACAGATTGGTGAGGTGGTTAAAGATATTTCGGAAAACAATCGAATTTACATCCCTTCCGGCAGTTTGACGCAAACGCCTTTGTTGACAGTTCTTTTTACGCCCGTGAAAGATGTGGAGAGCGTTTCGGACTACTTGATTGCGGTGTTACAGGCCTTGAACCGGGTTATGACAGACAGGGAAGAGGTTGAAGAGGAAGAACGGCCGGTCACTCAAACGGAGGTAGAACGAGAGTTTATTTATCACTACTTCGTGACAGTGAACCGGATGAAAGAGATGATGCGCGAAACAGGGGTCGAGATGAGGCTCGACACCTATTTTCGGCTGCTGAAGCGCATGACCGACACCATTACCATCCCTTTTCATGGCGAGCCGCTTTCGGGATTACAGATTATGGGTGTGCTGGAAACGCGTGCGCTTGACTTCGACCGACTGATTATCCTTTCGATGAACGAGGGCGTTTTCCCCCAACGGCGGGTGGCCAATTCGTTTATTCCCTATAATTTGCGGCGCGGTTTCGGATTGCCGACGTATGAACATCAGGACAGTATATGGGCCTATCACTTTTACCGCCTGATTCATCGGGCTTCTCAAGTTTCTTTGCTTTACGATACGCGGAGCAACGGTTTGCAGACAGGCGAAGTGAGCCGTTTTGTCTATCAGCTGCGTTACCATTATGAAGTGCCGATGCGGGATAAGTTGGTTGTGTATAATGTGTCGTCCTCCCAAGTACCGGTTTTGCAGATGGAGAAGACGGCGACTGTCATGGAACACCTGAACGCCTTTCGCAAGGGAGGGGTGCGGGCACTTTCGGCAAGTGCGCTGAATACCTATCTGGACTGCCCGTTGCAATTCTATTTTGCAGTGGTCGAAGGTATTGAAGAGGAAGACGAGGTGAGCGAAACGGTCGAGAGCAATGTCTTCGGAAGTATTCTTCATAAGGTGATGGAAAATGTGTATCGTCCCTTCTGTGGACAGCAGATAACCGCCGAGTTGCTGAAGACTGTTCGGGAGGATGTGCTGACGATGACGGGAGCTGTCGCGCGGGCGTTTGCCGAAGTGTTTTTCAAGACTGATGTCGTGCGTCCGTTGACGGGACAGAATTTCCTGATTGGTGAAATGATTCGTAAATATGCCACGAAGATATTGGAACGTGACGGCGCGCTGGCTCCTTTCCGTTATTTAAAGTCGGAGAAGAAGGTGAAAGGGCTGTTTTCGCTATCGGATGGCAGTGAGGTCCAACTGAAAGGCTTTATCGACCGGGTGGACGAGGTTGGAGGGACGCTACGGATTATCGACTATAAAAGTGGGACGGGGACAACGGTGTTCCCCTCCGTGGAGGCGCTTTTCGATAAGTCTGTGGCCGAGCGTCCCAAAGCGGTCATGCAGGTCTTTATGTATGCTTGGATGTATGCGAACGAACTTTCGGGCCGGACGGCCATCCAACCGGGTATTTATTATGTTCGCACGCTTTTTGCCCCTACATTCGATGCCGGTATTTATCACCGGGTGGAACGGGGAAAACAAGAACGGGTAATGGATTTTGCAGATTATCGCGATGCCTTTGAAGAAGGGTTGCGAGGCTGTTTGGATGAGATATTCAGCGAGGAAACGCCCTTTGTTCAGACGACCAACGGGAAGGCATGCAGCTATTGCCGTTTCAGGAGTATTTGTGGGAAATGAAGTTTTTTAGGGGAAAACAAGAAAGTTTTTCTGAAAAAGTGCTGTTTGATAAAAAAGTGTACTAAATTTGCATCTTAATTAATTATTAGGGATTTATAAAGAACAATTATGATAAAAATTACATTTCCGGATAATTCCGTAAAAGAATATGCCGAAGGGACGACGCCTTTGCAGATAGCGGAAAGCATCAGCCCGCGTCTGGCCCAGGAGGTATTGGTAGCCGCTGTGAACGGTGAAAGTTGGGATTTGATGCGCCCGATTCAGACGGATTCGGCGATACAACTTTTCAAGTGGGAAGACGAAGAGGGAAAACATGCGTTTTGGCATTCGAGCGCTCACCTGATGGCGGAGGCTTTGCAAGAACTGTATCCCGGCATTAAGTTCGGAATCGGTCCGGCTGTCGAGAATGGCTTTTATTATGATGTAGATCCGGGCGAAGCGGTGATAAAGGATGCCGATTTCCCCGCGATTGAGGCTAAAATGAAAGAACTGGCAGCAAAGAAGGAAGAGATTAAGCGGCAGGACATTTCGAAAGCGGATGTGCTCAATATGTTTGGCGAGCGGGGCGAAGTGTATAAGACCGAACTCATCAGCGAACTGGAAGACGGCAAAATCACGACCTATACGCAAGGGGCGTTTACCGACCTTTGCCGAGGGCCGCACTTGCCGAATACTTCTTATATTAAAGCAATTAAGATAACAAGTGTGGCAGGCGCCTATTGGCGTGGCGACGAGAAGCGCAAGCAGTTGGTTCGTTTGTATGGTATCACCTTCCCGAAAAAGAAGATGCTGGATGAATATCTGGTGATGATGGAAGAGGCGAAGAAGCGCGACCATCGGAAAATCGGGAAAGAGATGGAGTTGTTTATGTTTTCCGATACCGTAGGAAAAGGATTGCCGATGTGGTTGCCGAAGGGAACCGCTTTGCGTCTTCGTCTGCAAAACTTCTTACGGAAGATACAGGCGCGCTATGGTTATCAGGAGGTAATGTGTCCGCCTATCGGGAATAAATTATTGTATATCACGTCTGGCCACTATGCCAAATATGGGAAAGACTCTTTCCAGCCGATTCACACGCCGGAAGAGGGTGAAGAGTATTTCTTGAAACCGATGAACTGCCCGCATCACTGTATGATTTATAAGAATGCACCGCGTTCGTATAAGGACCTGCCTTTGCGCTTGGCCGAGTTCGGGACGGTGTGCCGTTATGAGCAGAGCGGGGAACTGCACGGATTGACGCGCGTACGCAGTTTTACGCAAGACGATGCGCATCTGTTCTGTCGGCCGGATCAGGTGAAAGATGAGTTCATCCGGGTGATGGATATTATTTCGATTGTTTTCCGGGCGATGAGTTTCGACAATTTTGAGGCGCAGATTTCTTTGCGTGACAAGGTAAATCGGGAAAAATACATCGGTTCGGACGAGAATTGGGAAAAGGCAGAACAGGCAATCATCGAAGCATGTGAAGAGAAGGGCTTGAAGGCGAAGATCGAATATGGAGAGGCAGCATTCTATGGCCCGAAGCTGGACTTCATGGTGAAAGATGCCATCGGTCGCCGTTGGCAGTTGGGAACGATTCAGGTAGACTATAACTTGCCGGAACGCTTCGAATTGGAATATACGGGCGAAGACAACAAGAAGCATCGTCCGGTGATGATTCACCGTGCGCCGTTCGGTTCGATGGAACGCTTCATCGCTGTGCTGATTGAGCATACAGGCGGAAAATTCCCGCTGTGGATTACGCCGGAGCAGGTAGCTGTGTTGGCAATCAGCGAGAAATACAATGAGTATGCCCGCAAGGTAGCACGTGAACTGGAGAACGAAGGACTGAGCGTGGTTGTCGATGAACGGAACGAGAAAATTGGGCGTAAAATCCGTGATACGGAGTTGAAACGCATCCCTTATATGCTGATTGTCGGTGAAAAAGAAGCAGAAAATGATGAAGTTTCTGTGAGAAAACAGGGCGAAGGTGATAAAGGTTCGATGAAAATTACTACCTTTGCAGCGCTTTTGAAAAGTGAGATAGAGGAACAGATGAATCACTGGGAAAAAGAAAGTAATTAAAATAACTAATAACATAACGAGGAGAATAATCTTTTTGAATGAAGAATGATAGTCTGAAAGACCAGTATCGAATAAATGAGCGTATTCGCGTTCGTGAAGTTCGTTTAGTCGGTGATAATGTAGAACAGGGAGTCTACCCTATTTTTCAGGCGTTAAAGATAGCAGAAGAACAAGGTCTGGATTTAGTAGAGATTTCACCGAACGCTGAGCCCCCCGTTTGTAGAGTGATTGATTATCAGAAATTCCTCTATCAACAGAAGAAAAGGCAGAAAGAACAGAAAGCCAAGTCTGTCAAAATAGTGGTAAAAGAGATTCGTTTCGGGCCACAGACAGATGATCATGATTATAACTTCAAATTGAAACATGCAAAGGGGTTCTTGGAGGAAGGATCGAAAGTGAAGGCGTATGTGTTCTTTAAAGGTCGGTCTATTCTTTTCAAAGAGCAAGGAGAGGTCTTGTTGCTTCGATTCGCAAACGATTTGGAAGAATATGGAAAGGTTGAGCAGATGCCCGTATTGGAAGGCAAGCGCATGATAATCATGCTTTCGCCGAAGAAAGGCGTTGCTGCAGCAGCCAAAAAGGTCGTAGCGAAACCGAAGACAGATGAGACCAGTGAAAGAGAATAAAGGAAACGCTCTATGGATAGAGCAATAACGTTTAATAATTAAAAAAGATTGGAAAATGCCTAAGATGAAGACTAATTCCGGTGCCAAAAAAAGATTCGCTCTTACCGGAACAGGTAAAATCAAAAGAAAGCACGCTTTTAAGAGTCACATTCTGACCAAGAAGACGAAAAAGCAAAAGCGTAACTTAACGCATACGGGATTGGTAAACCGTGTGGATGTGAATAATGTTAAGCAGATGCTTGGTTTGAAGTAAATTTTTTAAGCGAGTTTTTTACAAGATTTTTATTAACCGAATGGTTAGCCAAGAAGTTCATCGAAAGATGACGCTAACATTCAAAACAGATTAGAATTATGCCGAGATCAGTAAATCATGTTGCTTCAAGAGCAAAAAGGAAACGGATTTTAAAACTAACCCGTGGTTATTATGGCGCACGTAAGAATGTGTGGACCGTTGCCAAAAATACGTGGGAAAAAGGTTTGACGTATGCATTTCGGGATCGCCGAAACAAGAAACGTAATTTCCGCGCATTGTGGATTCAGCGTATCAATGCTGCCGCTCGTTTGGAAGGTCTTTCCTACTCGCGTTTGATGGGGGCTTTGCATGCCGCAGGAATCGAAATCAATCGAAAAGTATTGGCAGATTTGGCGATGAACCATCCTGAAGCATTTAAGGCAATCGTTGCTAAAGTGAAGTAAAAAAGTAGGAATACACACTTATTGGAAAAGAGTTCTGTAAAAGAACTCTTTTTTTTTATATAAAGTTTGGTTATTCCATTTTTAGTTCCTATTTTTGTGAAAAGAAAGAATGAGTTAAGCCGCACTTGTTCGATTGGGAAACTCATCAATTCTATTTAATTCCGAGACATAGCTCTTGTCATTAATGGCGGGCCGCGCCCTTCGGGGTATGCTTAGCACGGCGGATTACAAAGATGGCAAAGCACTCAAATCCTGTCATACGGAGTTTGTTCATATCTACGGTGCGGCTTTCTTTTAAAATAAAAGGTGTATCAAGCGATACACCTTTATTTTTTTGTTCTTTTCGTTAGGTTGGGATGCAGGTATTGTCCTTTGCGGCGTGTGATGCTGCCAAATTCGATGGCGTGGAGCGGGCAGCGATGGTAGCAGGCAAGGCATTGCGTGCAACGCATATCCCCCTTCTTGTTTTCCCATTTCGGTTTGCCGTCTTGCATCTTGATGATACCGAAAAAACAGTGTCCGGCACAACGTCCACAGGAGATACAGTCGTTTTTCACCCGGAAAAAGTTTAACTTGAGGTAGAATTGGAAGAGGGGGCGCACGACATAGTGTTTGAGCCACGCATGGCAGCCCCGTTCGTACAGCTCCGGCGCAGGTCGTTTTTGCTGGATTGCCTCGGCAATGGCTGAAATCCGTTCGGGAGCCGCGTCGATTTTCTGCCGAGCTGTTTCGTCGGAATCGACATCGAAGCCGGGCATCAAAACGTAGGTGTTGGGCATCGTTACCGAATAGACGCCTGTCACATGCTGCCCGGTGCACCGATAGAGCAGCGAATCAATGAGCCGATCCGTATTCCCGCAATCGTCGCCGCACGTGGCAACCGCATAAAACGATTGTTTCCCATTTGATTTGTTCACCCATTCCGATTCAATGAAATAGCTCATTTCCTTAGCCGGTCCCCACGCATGGACGGGGAAGACGAAGATAACTGTTTCGTCCGACTGCGCGTCGGTTGCTTCTTTCTCTTTCTTATAAATGTCACACGTTCGTTCTCCCAACATTTCGGCAAGCCTAATTGCCACGTACTGAGAGTTTCCTGTGGATGAAAAATAGTATATCATCTTGTCCTGTTTGTTTGCGGCAAAAATAATCTTTTTGTAATACTTATTCCAACGGATGTCATTCCTTTTACATCATTTTGCAATATGGACGGTCTACTTTTGCAGCGGAAAATGGAATGTATATTTGAAATGAAAAATGTGTGTAAAACAAAAAACAGAAGACGTCTCGGCATTCTTTTCTTGCTGGGAAGTCTTTTTTCGCTTTCTGTATGGGCGCAGACCGGTGTGATTTGCGGGACGGTGACAGACGCAAAGTACAAAGAACCCTTGATTGGCGCTTCGGTAGTCATTGAGGGGACAACGATTGGCGCCGTGACAGATGTGGATGGATACTTTCGGATTGAGAAGGTGGAGCCGGGTACATATAATGTGATTGCTTCTTATGTTTCCTATCAATCTCAGACCGTCAAGGAGGTTCAGGTAGTTGCGAATCAGGAGAAAGTACTGGCGATTGAATTGGCGGAAGCCGATTTGGCGTTGGACGGCGTGACGGTTGTTGCCCGTAAGAACCTGGAAGGCGAACGGACGTTACAGATGGAACGGCAACAGGCCAGCCTGTCGATTGAGAATATCGGTGCGAAAGAGATGAGTATCAAGGGGATTAGTAATGTACAAGAAGGAGTCAAACAGATCACCGGTATTTCGATTGCCGACGCGGGACAACTGATTGTGCGCGGTTTGGGCGACCGGTATAGCACGACGACCTTGAACGGCTTGCCCATTGCCTCGCCCAATCCGGATAACAAGCTGATTCCCTTGGATCTTTTCCCTTCGAGTACCGTTCAGAATATTACGGTCAGCAAGGTGTATGACGCAAGCGCATTTGCCGATTACAGCGGGGCGCACATTGACATCAGCACGAAAGAAAACGTAACGGACGATTTCTTCAACATCGGCTTCCATGTAGGCGGGAATTTCAACACGTTGGGAAAAGATTTCTACCAGATGGATCGCGACGGGACGCTGTTCAAAACGCCGTCGATGGACCAGCGCA
>CALUTX010000123.1 GCA_944323815.1 uncultured Parabacteroides sp.
CACGAGAATGGTCAGTATCCAAAGCGCTTTCTGCCCTTTGCTGAGAAAAGGGTTCTGTCTTACCGCCGTAATCCCGATAATGATGACGGTAATGCCGACGATATACCCCACTTCGGGAAGCCCTATCAAGCACAATCTATCCATCTTCGTGTTTCCTTAATATACGATGCGGGAAATCGCCGTGCCCGACCAGTTCGATAGGACAGGCATATTTCTCTCCCAACCATTCTGCCGACACATCCGTCCCGGGATGATAATGCAGCGTTTCGTTTACGCAAGCGATATTCTTTACCATCTGCAAGACCGTTCCAATATCGTGCGAGACCAAAACGATGGCGCTCTCTTGGTTGATTTCCTCCAACAATTTATAGAGATGCGATTCGAACCGCTTGTCCACATACGAATTAGGTTCGTCCAAAATCAATACCTGCGGGCGGGAGACAACCGAACGCCCCAGCAAAACACGTTGCAACTGCCCGCCGGACAGTTCGCCAATGGGTCTTTCCGTCAAGTTCCCCAACTCCATTCTCTCGATCGTCCGCTCGATTTGCTGTTGCTGAGCCGCATTGAACGCATGAAAGAAGGGCTTTTCCGATGCCAAACCGGAGGCGATGACCTCCCGCACCGAAATGGGAAACTTCCTGTCAATTTGGTTGAGCTGCGGCAAATAGCCGATGCGTATCTTCGGGACCACTTTTCCCCCTTCATAAAAGCGGATGGAGCCGGACACAGGCGCAAGCAACCCAAGCATCACCTTCAACAGCGTCGTCTTCCCGCCCCCATTGGGGCCGATAATCCCCAAAAAGTCTTTCTCCCAGACAGTGAGGGAAATGTCGCGCAAGACCACTTTATTGTCATAAGCAGCCGTGACATGTGTTATCTCAATCCGTTTTTCCATTGCTCAATGCGTCAGCGATGTGTATGAGTTCTTTCTCCCAATGATAGTTCAGCGGGTTGATGGCGACCAACCGACAGCCTGTTTCTTGGGCGATAAGCCGGGCATTCTTTTGATCGAATTCCTGCTGGACGAATACGATTTGTGCCCGATGCGCCTTCGCCTCCTCCACCAATTGCTCCAACTGGGCGGGCGAAGGTTCCTTCCCGTCCATTTCGATGCAAAGCTGATGCAAACCAAATTCGGCTGCCAAATAGGTCAGCGCAGGATGGTAAATGATGAAAGCACTGCCCTGTACGGGAGCCAACCGTTGCTTGAGCACGGTCTCCACGCTATCGATTCGTGTCGCGAGGCGGTTGTAATTCGCCCAATAATAGTCGGTGTGCTCCTTGTCCAGCTCGATAAACGCCTGCAAAGTGTTCCAGGCAATCACGCGCGCCCCCTCGATGGAGCTCCAGATATGCGGGTCGACACCCCCGTGCTGGTGTGCGTGCGTACTGTGTTCATGCTCCGTTTCTTGGAGGAGGGGCATGTTGTCCGACAGGTCGTAAAGTTTCAACTGAGGATTGTTTTCCGCAATCTTTTGCATCCATGCCTGTTCAAAACCGATGGCTCCGATGCGAAGGTAGGCAATACTCTGCCCGATTTCCACCATCTGCCGGGGTGTCGGGTCGTACGTTTCCGGACTTTGCCCGGAGGGGACAACCGTCCGCACCACGAAACGGTCACCTGCAATCTGCTCCGCAAAGAAGCGTTGCGGCTCGATGGTCACCATCACCACCTTTTCCTCCACCCGCTTTCCGCCGCAGGCCATGAACAGCCATAAGGAAACGAATAAAACAACAATCCCGGAATGTCTCATCTTTGTCTTTTTTTGCGCGTGACAAAGATAATGACATTCCGGGAAATTATCGGCATCTCTCTCTTTTTCCCTCGGCAGGAAAATCCAGTTTCCTCGGCAGGGATTTTATTTTCCTCGGCAGGGAAATTCAATCTTTCTTTACTATGGGTGGTGGTGGCGGCGGTGGCAATTTGTTCCCGTCCTTGTCATAACCTTGTGCGGTCGCGATTTCGCACGGGATGTTCTCCGCGTCAAAGAGCGCTTTCACCTGTTGCATCATTTCTTGCGGTACTTGCGGAGTGTTTGGGCAAATGATAACTTTAGTGGCTTTGGCAAAACGACCCTCTGCCAACTG
This sequence comes from uncultured Parabacteroides sp., assembly GCA_944323815.1. Lineage (GTDB taxonomy): Bacteria > Bacteroidota > Bacteroidia > Bacteroidales > Tannerellaceae > Parabacteroides. The sequence continues at coordinate 2,092 of CALUTX010000123.1, forward strand.
CTTTTTGACCATATTGACGAAGAAATCTTCGACGCCTGTCAGGTTCACGCCATCCAACTTCTCTCTTCCGTCATCGCCTGTTTTCGTGAATGAGAGATAAATCGTGTACCTCTCTTTGTCGTCTTGTGGCAAAGCCGTACCTTTGTCGCTCGAAGGCGTAGGAACCCAGTTCGTCGTCTCGGCAGGCGGAGAGACCACTTTCGTCTCCGGACGGGCGAACGCACTGAGGGCAGCAAGCCCTACGGGGATCAGGAGCGCAAGCTTCAACCGACCCCATTTGTTCGATCTTCTTTTTAACATCATAGTGATTCGTTTTTTAAGTTTACTGTGATTGAAGCTGTTGGCTAACGAGTAGAGGCGGGAGCCGACAGCTTTTTTCACCAATAAGAGTTGATATTGCGTTGCATCGATGCCTTGATTGAGTACGCCTTCATCGGCTTCATATTCATGCACGTCGCGCAATTCGCGCTTGAGCAGCCACGCCGCCGGGTTGAACCACTGCAACAGGCAGACCGCTTCCATGTAGAGCAGGTCGGCCGAATGGTGGCAGCGCAGGTGCTCCCGCTCGTGCGCCAGAATCTCGTCCGGGTGCTCGCGATAGTCCTCCTCCGAAAGAAAGATGGAGCGTCCCCAGCTGAAAGGCGCAATGGCGTAAGGAAGAATGACAAGCGTTCCGTGTGCGCTACGGATTCGCCTGCCCCCTTTTGCCAACCGCTTCATCCGGTAGAAAGAGAGCAGGGTGAGCAGGAGGGAAACGCAACAGCCCGTCAGGTAGAGCCCACCGACAACCACGCTCCAATCCCAGCCCTGCGTCTCGACCGGCTCGGCCTCGCTTGCCGGTAACCCGCTTTCGGCAGGTTCGTCCAGCCAAAGAGTTTCCAGCCGATTCACCGGTGCGCTGAGCGGCGACGGTTGTGTCGTGCTTATCCGGCAAAAGGGTAACGCAAGGCAAACCGCCGTCCCCACCAACAGGATCCAACGATTGAACCGGAAGAAGGTATCACCACTCAGCAACAGCTTGAAACAGATGTAGAAAACTGCCAAGCAGCTGCCCGACTTCAGCAGGTAGAGGAGAAACGGTTCCATCGCATCACTGTTTTTTAATCTGTTGAATCAATGCTTGCAGCTCTTCGACCGTCAGCACCTCCTCTTCGATAAGCGAGGAGACGACGCGCGTGTAAGACTTGTCGAAATACTTGTCGACCACCTGTCGCAACGTGTTCCGGCGGTATTCCTCTTCCGACACCCGGGCATAATATTGGTACGTCTTGCCATACGCCTTGTAGCCCAAATAGCCTTTCGCTTCGAGCGACCGGACGATGGTCGAAAGCGTGTTGTAATGCGGCTTCGGCTCTTCGTCCACCAAATCGAGCAGTTCGCGCACAAGCATCGGCCCTTTTGCCCAGAAATAGCCCATTATCTCCTCTTCTTTTGATGTTAATCTGACCATATTTTTCCCCTTTCTTTTGACAACACGACAAAGCTATTAAATTTAATCGTATATCAACTATTCTTTATAGTTAAACAACTATAAAGAATAGTTATATCGGTTTCCGTGCGTCTATACCTGCTTTCCGTGTCAGGAAATTTCGGTAAATTTCACAAGGAGAAGTGGGTATGTACGTTACAAGCAAGCTGGGCGATCAATGCCGAGAGAGGAAGCCGAAGTGCATCAGCAAGGCGGGCATAGACGATGTGGATGTCCGCACCGCGCTCGTCGGTTTCAGCAAAGAGATGGTCGGGATAGGCAGCACGGACGGCATTGGGATGGAAATGTTCACCGAAAGAAAGGAGGAAGCCTTGACGAAGCAGCTGGCACGCCTGTTCGGCACCGCCTCGGAAGTCGTGGATAATCCATGTTTGGCGGGGACGGAGCGTGCGGCGGAGGGCTATCAGTTCGTCCCAAGCTTTGACGCAATGGATAATTAAAGGGAGATTATGTTTTTCCGACAAGTCGGCCGAAGCACGAAAGAGCTCCATTTGTTGGGTAAGTGGTGTTGCGGCACGTTTGTCCAATCCCGTTTCGCCGATGGCGACGACGCGAGGTTGAACGGCTTGACGGCGCAGTTCTGCCAACTGTTCTTCTACATTATATATATAGCAAGGATGAATACCGACGGAGCGGAAAAGAGGCAATGGGTCGGAAACCGCATCCGGCACGGAGTCAAGCCCAATGAGCGTGTTGACAATCGCGACGACATCCGGCGTGGCAGGCACATGGTGCGTATGTATATTGTAGTAAATCATCGTCTTAGGGGACCGGGTCATAACCACTCCCGCCCCACGGATGACAACGGAGGAGCCGGCGGATGGCAAGATAAAGCCCTTTAATAGGACCGTGCTTTTTCAATGCCTGAATGGCGTATTCCGAACAGGTGGGCGTAAAGCGGCATGAAGGGGGCGTCATGGGAGAAATACAATATTTATAGAAATAGACCGGCAACAACAATAGGAATGTAAACAGGCGTTTCATTTACTTAGGATTACGAAGTACATCCAATGCTTTCTGCATGGCCTTCTCTATTTCCGAGAAAGGGAGGATTTCTTTGTCCAAATAAAGGAAAGCAACCAACATGCGTTGCCGATTGTTTGCCAAAGCGTCGAAGAGGTCATGTTTGTGTATCCGATAGGCTTCGCGCATTCTTCTTTTGATGAGGTTCCGCTTGACAGCTCGTTTGAACTTCTTCTTCGGGACGCTAATCAGGACGGAAGCACGCGCCGACAGCGCATCTTCTTCCACAGGCAGATAAATCACCCGTAGCGGAAACGCCACAAACGACCGCCCATGGGCAAATAGCAGGTCGATATGGCGTTTCCACGACAGGCGTTCTTGTTTGGGAAAAGTAAACTTCCTATTTACCATCCTTCTTTTCGTCGCCCATCTGTTTTTTAAGATACAGCTCAAGAGCAGCCGTCATAGAGGGAGCTTCCGGCGTCGGAGCCTCTACATCCAGACGTAAACCGGCCTCTTTTACGGCTTTTGCTGTTGTCGGACCAAAACAGCCGATTTTGATGTCATCCTGTTTGAAGTTCGGGAAGTTCTTCAGTAAGGAAGAGATTCCCGAAGGGCTGAAGAAGACGAGCATATCATAGTCAAACTTCTCATCTTTTGTGAAATCATTGCTGACCGTACGATACATGACAGCTTTGGTGAAGTTGATTTTCTTCGCCTCCAACATGGTCAACAAGTCGTCTTTGTGTACATCGGAAACAGGCACAAGGTATTTTTCTTTCGCATGTTTGCCAATGACTGTCATCAAATCTTCCAATTTACCTGTTTGTCCGAAAAAGATCTTCCGTTTTCTGTACACGATATATTTTTGCAAATAGACCGCGATTGCTTCTGTCATGCAGAAATACTTCATCGTTTCAGGGATCGTCACACGCAAGTCTTCACACAAGTGGAAGAAATGATCAATGGCCGTACGCGCCGTAAAAATAACGGCCGTATGGTCCAAGATAGAGATTCGTTGTTGCCTGAACTCCTTTGAAGTAAGAGGTTCAACCTTAATAAACGGACGGAAGTCAATCTCAACTCCATATTTCTCTGCAATGTCGAAATAAGGAGACTTCTCAGTTGCGGGCTTTGGCTGAGAAACCAACAACCTTTTGATGTTCAATGCCATAGAGTATTTGTCTCGATAAAGTTATACAAATAAACCGTACCTTCGTACAATAATACCAGAGGTAAAATTTCTTGGGTGCAAAGGTACAAACTTATGTATAAAAAACCAGCATTTTTCTTGTGAAATATGCGTATTGTCTTATAAATTATTACTAAACGACACGAAATATAGAGGATAAATAACAATATCACAGGGATTAACCTATATTTTTCAACAAATATGAGCCATAACACTGGTACATAGAGCGATACGCCCCACATGTTCATCAACGCATTATAGCTTGTTTTCCACAGCCTATATCTATCAGGTTCGGCAAATACTTTTCCAAGTATCCAATAACAGGTTTGCTTAAATTGATAATAGAAGAATAATAGCCCGAAAGTACAAGCAATTACAACAAAAACAGATTGCAAATCGGTATAATGGATGAGATTGTATGCCCGGGCGATAATTACCAAACCGATCGTTGAAAGAAACAAAAACTGGAATGTCATGAAATTCCGAAAGAACATCTCCTGTTTCCCATCAACCACGCCATCAAACAAGTTTTGCCTTTCTTTTAGAAAGATGGCATCTCGCCCCATTTTCAAGAACAGTTTGTAATTGAACCGGAATACAAATGAGAATGTCACGAACAGACACATCAACAATGCAAAAATCACATCGTTCACCAGCTGCCCGTCCCACAAGCGAATGCCCACATATCCCTCAAATGTATCCATGCCCCTGCGCTTATTTGGGGACAAAGATAAGAGCAATTGATAATTGACAATTGACAATTGACAATTATTTTTTCACTGAGCGCGAAGCAAATTGTCAATTGTCAATTATCAATTGTCAATTATTAAATGTTGTAGTATTGTTCCCAGCCCTTACGCGGCATTTCGCCCACCAACATCTGGTTGAGTACCGGGTCGTTGGTGATTTGCTTCAGGTCGCGGTCGAAAACAATCTTTCGGTTCATGCGCTGTGCCATGACGCCCAAGCAGAATACTTGGCTCAACGGACCAGCGATATGGAACGGAGAACGCGTCTTCTCTTTGCCCTGACAAGCCAGCAAGAAGTTGGCATAGTGATTGGACGGGCTCTTCGGATATTCAGGCAGTTTCGGGTTCATCTCCTTCGCTACCTTATCCGGAATGACAGACAGTGTGCTACCGTGTGAACCACCTTTGAAAGTCAACGTCTTCGTGTAGATTTCCTTACCTGGATTGAGCTTCATCAATTGCAGTTTGCCTCCGTTTACAGCCGGGATATTCGGGTCTACTTCCGACGTACCATATTCAGCCGGAACGGGCGGAATGTTGTCCAGACCGTCGTACCACGTTACGTCTACTGCTGGCATGCCATCGCGTTCAGGGAACTTGAAGAGCAACGTTGTAGACATCGGATAGAAGAACGGATTGTGGTCTTTGAGATACAACGGCGTAACTTCATACGGGAGACCCAGATTCAAGAACTCATGCGCGGTGTCGAGGATGTGTGCTCCCCAGTCACCCAGTGCGCCCATACCGAAGTCATACCAGCAACGCCATTGTCCCAAATGATAGTCGTGGTTGTATTCGTGGAACGGACGTACGCCCAACCACGTATCCCAATCCAACGTTTCAGGCACAGGCTCACCCATCGGCATGTGCTTGATGTTTGGATTCCAACCGTGCCAACGACGCGGCGAATTCATGTGAGCGGTAATGGCAGTTACGTCTTTAATCAGACCGGCCTCTTTCCATGCCTTGAACTGGAAGTAGTTGGCTTCCGAGTGGCCTTGGTTACCCATTTGCGTGACTACGCCGTATTTCTTTTCGGCCTTAATCATCAGTTCAACTTCTTGGAAAGTACGCGCCATCGGTTTCTCCACATACACATGTTTGCCGTGTGCCATTGCCTCGATGGTGATCGGGAAATGCGCATGGTCAGGCACGCCGACTGTTACCGCATCGATTTTGTCTGCCATCTTGTCGAACATCTGGCGGAAATCCTGGAAGCGGGGAACCTTCGGGAACATGTTGATAATCTTCTGCGTGTGCGCAGCACCCATGTCTACGTCACACAAGGCAACGACTTCGCACAAGCCCGTTTTGTACAGTTCCTGCGCAATGTCCGCACCCCGATTACCGATACCGATAAACGCGATTCTCACTTTGTCGTTGGCACTAACGAAAGGTGCCTTTGTCATCCCGTTTGCTCTGGACGGAATCCAGAACGAAGGAATTGCTGCAGCCGCTGAGGCTGCCAATGCCCGTTTCAAAAACGAGCGACGTGAAATGTCTTCAGATTTCATGGTGGAAATATGTTTAAATGATTAATGTTTGCGTACACATAAAAACAACAACGTCACAAAAATAGACATTTTTTCTTTATCCGAAAGAGTTTTTCCTCCTTTTTTCCCAATTATCTGCAAACATTTCTCAAACATTTCTCAGGGGGGAAAAAATGGCCCGGCAGAAAATAAAAATGGCTCGGCAATCTTTTTCAGTTCATTGTCGAGCCATTTTTTATGGGAATGCATCCGTTCTCAAATTCATGCCAGTGCGTGCCTCATTTCATGCCAGTGCAAGAAGGATTTCATGCTGGTGCATTTTCTGTTTTATGCAGGCTCGCTTTTTCCGCGACGGAAGCCTGTGAATTAGAGCGCTTTTTCACCTTGAAATGGTCGAAGCCTTCGCCATACACACCAATGACCGCACTCTGGGAAACAAATGCGTTGGGATCGATATCATTGATGATTTGGAAAATCGTGTTCGACTGACTGCGTTTGGCCAAGACAAACATCATTTTGACCGGTTG
>CALUTX010000124.1 GCA_944323815.1 uncultured Parabacteroides sp.
AACAGGATGTCGTATATTTGTGAAATTATTAAAGAAGAATTGTATGTTAGAGAATTTTGATTACGGACAGGTGCCGGCTCAGTTTGCCCATTGTTTCCGCGCGGAGTGTCGGCGTTCGGGCGAATGTTTACGCTATCAGATAGGCACTTGTGTCCCCAAAGAGCGTCAGTCGGTGTTGGTTGTCAATCCGGCGCGGATTGCTTCGACGGCCGGTTGCGACCATTTCATGCCATGTGTTTTATTGCGTCATGCGTGGGGAATGACCCAATTGCTGAATGAGTTGCCTTATCGGAAGACCAAAGTGCTGAGAGCGCAAATGCGGGAATATTTCGGGAAGACCCATTTCTACCGGCTGATGCGTAAGGAGCGCAGTTTCACACCTGCCGACCAGCAGTATGTCGCAGATTTGTTTCGTCGTTCCGGCATCGAAAAAGAACCGGCGTTCGATGCGTACACCTATACCTACCAATGGGAATAACCCGGTCGGGGCAGATGTTGATTTTTGCCTGCCGGGAAAGAAAAAGTTTCATGCCGAAGAAACTTTAGTTTCCTCGCAGTGAAACAAAAGTTTCTTGCCGGAGAAACAAAAGTTTCATCGAATGGAAAATAAATGAAACTTTTTTACGAAGAAAATAAATAGAAAGGAAGAATAAAAATCGGTAATTAAAAACAGTTTCATGGACACACAAAAACAATCCCGACGGCTGCTTTCGTTGGATGCGCTTCGGGGATTCGACATGTTTTTCATTATGGGAGGGGCTTCGCTGTTCGTCGCACTGGCGACATTGTGCCCGACTCCGTTTTTTCAGGCGATAGCCGAACAGATGCACCACGTAGAGTGGAACGGACTGACGCATCACGACACGATTTTCCCGCTCTTTTTGTTTATCGCGGGGATTTCTTTCCCTTTTTCGCTGGCGAAACAGCGGGAGCGGGGCAAGACGGAAGGCGAGATTTATCGGAAAATCGTCCGGCGCGGACTGACGCTCGTGCTGCTGGGATTTGTCTACAACGGATTGCTGCACTTCGATTTTGAACATCAACGGTATGCCAGCGTTTTGGGGCGCATCGGATTGGCGTGGATGTTCGGGGCCTTGCTTTTTGTCCGTACACGGGTGCTGACGCGGGTTTGGATTACAGCGGCCATCTTGGTGGGCTATTGGCTGCTGTTGGCCTTTGTGCCGGCTCCGGATGCGCAGGGAGCGGGCGTGTTTACGATGGAAGGTTCGTTCGTCGGTTATGTTGACCGCTTGTTGCTGCCCGGTCGCCTGCATAAGACGATTCACGACCCGGAGGGAATTTTATCGACATTGCCTGCCATCGCGACGGCTTTGTTGGGAATGTTTACGGGTGAGTTCGTCAAGTGGCAACGGAAAGGGCTGACAGACCGGAAGAAGGTGGGCTGGATGGTGCTTGCCGGCGCGGTGTTGCTGGGTGTCGGGCTGTTGTGGAGCCTTTGCTTCCCGATAAATAAGAATTTGTGGACAAGTTCGTTTGTCTGCGTGGTCGGAGCCTATTCCGTCTGGATGTTTGCCCTGTTCTTTTATGTGGTAGATGTGTTGAACTTCCGGAAATGGACGCTTTTCTTTGCAGTCATCGGGATGAATTCGATTACGATTTATCTGGCGCAGGAGTTCGTGAATTTTGCCTTTACCGCCGATGCGCTGTTTGGCGGGATAGTCGGGGGGATGCCCGAGGCGGCGCGTCCGTTGGCAGAAACGGTGGCTTATATCGCGGTCTGCTGGGGATTCCTCTATTTCCTGTACCGGCAGCGGATTTTTTTGAAAGTATAATAAAAAAGAAAGGAAGGAATAATGAATCAGAATGAAGAACAGAAGAGGGCAAAGCCGGTCTACAAACGTTTGGAGTCGCTCGACGTGCTGCGCGGTTTCGACCTGTTTTGCTTGGTGGCGTTGGAAGGTGTCTTGCATCCGTTGGGGCGGGCGATTGATGCCGATTGGTACAACTCTTTTTTGTGGTGTTTCTCGCACGTGGAGTGGGAGGGCTTCTCCTCGTGGGACTTGGTGATGCCGCTTTTCATGTTCATGGCGGGCGTGTCGATGCCTTTTGCCTTGTCGCGTTATAAGGCGATGCCGGACAAATGGGCGGTGTATCGGAGGATTATCAAGCGGGTGATTCTGCTTTGGGTCTTCGGTATGATGTGCCAGGGAAACCTGCTGGGATTGGATCCGGACCGCATCTATTTTTATTCGAACACGTTGCAGGCGATTGCGATGGGCTATCTGATTGCGGCGATGTTGTTTTTGCATGTGCGCCCGGCAGTGCAGGTCGGGACGGCTGTTGGTTTACTGCTGGTCTATTGGGGCGTGATGCAGTTCGTGACGATCGGCAGTTACGGAGGCGGAAACTTCACGCCGGACGGGAATTTGGCGGAATGGATAGACCGCACGGTTTTGGGACGGTTCCGCGACGGAGCGACGGTGGAGAATGGCGTGGTGGTCTTTTCCGAATCCTATCGCTATACGTGGATATTGAGCAGCCTGAATTTCGGCGTGACGGTGCTGACCGGCGTGTTTGCGGGGCATATCCTGAAAAGCGGGATAGACAAAAAACGCAAATGGCAGTGGCTGCTGGGGATCGGTGCGGCGATGGTGGCAATCGGCTGGTTGTGGGGATTGCAACACCCGGTTATTAAAAAGATTTGGACCAGTTCGATGGTTTTGGTCAGCAGCGGTTACTGCTTCCTGTTGATGGGATTGTTCTATTATTGGATTGATTACAAGGGGCGGCGGAAGCATATCACGTGGCTGAAGGTGTACGGGATGAATTCAATCGTCGCTTATATGTTGGCCAATGTCATCAGCTTCAGATGTATAGGAACGTCGTTGTTTCACGGCTTGGAACAATATATCGGAAATTATTATCCGGTATTGATTGCGGCTTCGAACGCATTGATTATTTATGTAATTTTGTGGTTACTTTATAAACGCAATATATTTCTAAAAGTGTAAACGTATGGAGTCAATCAAACAAATATACCGGATTGGTCACGGGCCGTCCAGCAGTCACACAATGGGGCCGATGCGTGCGGCACGTATGTTTTTAGACCGAAACGGGAGTGCGGTCCGCTTTCATGTTACGCTGTATGGCAGTTTGGCTGCCACCGGCAAAGGGCACATGACGGATGTGGCTATTCTTCACGTGCTGGAGCCTGTCGCGCCGACTGAAATCACGTGGGAACCGAAAGTCTTCTTGCCTTTCCACCCGAACGGGATGCTGTTTGAAGCATTTGACGAAAAGGGGGAAAAGATGGAGAGCTGGACGATATACAGCATCGGCGGCGGCACGCTGGCCAATGAAACCTATAACGAACAGACGGTCGGCAAGGTGTATGAAATGCACACCATCAAAGATATTCAGGCTTGGTGTGAGAGGACCGGGCATTCCTATTGGGAATATGTCGAACAATGCGAAGGACCTGAAATCTGGGATTATCTGGCAGAAGTCTGGGATGTGATGCAACAGGCGGTGCGTAACGGCTTGGAGGCCGAAGGTATTTTGCCGGGCGGATTGGGTATCCGTCGAAAAGCATCGGATTATATGATTCGTGCCAAAGGATATGGCAGTAGTATCCGGAGCCGGGGATTGGTTTATGCGTATGCATTGGCTGTTTCGGAAGAGAATGCCTGTGGCGGAAAGATTGTGACAGCGCCTACGTGTGGTTCTTGCGGCGTGATGCCGGCTGTTTTATATCATTTAAAGGAATCGCGCGAGTTCAGGGATTCGCGTATTTTACGGGCCTTGGCGACGGCCGGACTGTTCGGGAATGTGGTACGGACGAATGCCTCCGTGTCGGGAGCCGAAGTCGGTTGCCAAGGCGAAGTAGGAGTGGCTTGTGCGATGGCGGCAGGAGCGGCCAGCCAGCTGTTCGGAGGGACGCCGGCACAGATTGAATATGCCGCCGAAATGGGGTTGGAGCACCACTTAGGTTTGACCTGCGATCCGGTCGGCGGGTTGGTGCAGATTCCCTGTATCGAACGGAATGCGTTTGCCGCGGCACGGGCGTTGGATGCCAACACCTTCTCGAACTTTTCTGACGGCAAGCACCGCGTGAGCTTTGATCAGGTAGTCGAAGTGATGCGCCAGACGGGTAAAGATTTGCCCAGCCTTTATAAAGAAACTTCTGAGGGTGGTTTGGCAAAGAATATGGAACAAGAAGTTACCCAAGAATCCTGTAGATGTAAAAATATGAGTAAATGAAAAATGAATTGTAAACGATTAGTTGCCTCTACATTATTATAAAAATACTTGACTGCATTCGCTAAAAGTTATTAAAGAACAGGGATATTATGATGGTATTCCTGTTTTTTATTTTACCTTTGCTGACACACATGTCAAACATGAAAGGAAAAATATTTTATAACAATACGCTTATGCAAACAATCGAAATTCAAGACATGGAACATCGGATTCTGGAAGCCGCCAAACAAGTGTTCGTTCGCAAAGGATATGACGCAACGAAGATGGGAGACATTGCGGCGGAAGTCGGAATCAGTCGCACGGCGCTGCATTATTATTTCCGGACGAAAGAATTACTTTTTAATGCCATTTTTGGTCAACTGATGGATGCGTTATTACCTAACATTCGGGTAATCGTCGAAAAGCCGACCTCTTGTTTGGAAAAGATTCCGGAGATTGTTGAGCAATACTTGTCGCTGCTTCATGCCCATCCGTCGTTCCCGATTTTTGTCGTGAATGAATTGAACCGGGACCCGGAACATTTGTATCAAGTCATCTTACAGACGCCGTCCCGCTTTGAACCGCTTATGCAGTTGCAGACGCTTTTGCAGGAAGAAATGGAAAGCGGTAAACTCAAGAAGGTGCCATTGGTTTATGTCGTTTCTACCTTCTTTAGCCTTATGGTGTTCCCGTTGTTGATGCGGAATGCGCTTACGCGTGTATTTCTGGATGATGATTCCCGGAAATTCGAGTGCTTCTTGCAGGAACGCAAAGTCTATATTGTGGATATACTTGTCCGCATGTTACAACCGGAGTAAATCAAAATAGAAGGAGGGAAAAATGAACTACCTGTTATCCTTTTGCAGGCAATCTGCTTTGTTGCTTCTGGGAATTTTATTGATCGGAAACAGTATGCGGGGGCAGGAACGTATCACCTTATTGCAATGCTACGAGTGGGCATACGATAACTATCCGCAAATACAGCAATACGAATTAATCCGGCAGACGGAGCAATACAATCTTTCCAATGCAAGCAAAGGTTGGTTGCCGCAACTTTCGGTAAATGCCAAAGCAAGCTATCAAAGCGATGTGACGAAGTTGCCTTTCACCACCGAGATGCTTTCGTCCGTTCTACCGGGCGTGCAGATTCCTACATTGAGCAAAGACCAATACCAAGTGGTGGCGGAAGTGAACCAAACCATTTGGGATGGTGGGATGATTCATTCGAGCCGGAAGCTGACGGAGGCACAGGCTGCCGCTGACCGCGAGCAACTGAACAGTGACTTGTATATCTTGAACGACCGCGTCAATCAACTTTACTTCGGCTGCCTGTTGCAGGATGAATTGCTCTTGCAAAACAAATTGCTTCAGAAAGAGTTGCAACGCAACATTGACCGCATCGATGCGATGATTGCTAACGGCATCGCCAACATTTCCGATCGGGAGAATCTGGAGGTAGAAATGCTCAATGCCCACCAGAAAGAGATTGAGTTGAAAGCTTCCCGCTCTACATACGGTAAGATGCTTTCCACTTTCATCGGAAAACCGGCTGCCGAATCGGCTCAATTGGTCATGCCGACTGTGCCGGGGAGTATGCCGCTTTCTCCCGTTATCAATCGGCCTGAGCTACGGGCGTTGGACGCTCAAAACCATTTACTTGAAGTAAAGAACGAACAGCTGACAGTCGGATTGATGCCACGGATAGGCGCATTTTTCCAAGCTGGTTACGGCAAGCCCGGGTTGAATATGTTGGACGATGATTTCAATCCCTTTTACATCGCAGGCGTGCGGCTGAGCTGGAATATGGGAAAACTCTATACGCTGAAGAATGATCGGCGCAAGATTGAAACCAGCCGAAAAGCCATCGAAATGCAGCGAGAGACTTTTCTTTTCAATACCGGTTTGCAATTGACGCAGCAACAGGTGGAAATCCGTAAAATCAAAGAGCTGATGAAGGCGGACGACGAGATTATCCGTCTCCGTACCCGCATTCGCGAGGCTGCCGAAGTGAAATTGGCTAACGGAGTGATTTCCGTAACCGACTTAATCCGCGAAATCAACGCCGAAGACCAAGCACGCCAGTCAGCAGCTACGCACCGTGTCCAGCAACTGCAAGCCATCTATAATTTCCTTTATACAACGAACAATTAAATATTTCCAACAGAAAATGAAAAAGAAGCGCTATTATTGGCTACTTGCATTCGGAATCGCACTTTCCGCTTGCCACAATCGCCATACTGATTTTGATGCAACAGGAACTTTCGAAGCAACTGAAATAACGGTTTCGGCCGAAGCTAACGGTAAAATCATGTCGTTAGACTTGGAGGAGGGAGATCGCATTCAGGCCGGCTCCATTGTCGGCTATATCGACAGTACGCAATTGTATCTCCGGAAGAAACAGCTCGAAGCGGGCTTGCGGAGCATCGACATTCGTAAGCCGGACATCCAGAAGCAGATAGCTTCGCTTGAACAACAAATCACCGTGGCCCGAAGCGAACAAAAACGGATGGAAAATTTGGTGGCGGCTAAAGTGGGCAATCAAAAGCAGCTCGACGACATCGTCAACCAAATCAAAGTGTTGCAAAAGCAACTCGACGCCCAGTCCTCCACACTCCAAAAAACCTCTGGGAGCGCAGATGCCGAGGCCGAAAGCTTGGTCTATCAAATCATGCAGTTAGACGACCAATTGCTAAAAAGCCGTGTCGTGAATCCGCACACCGGAACCGTCCTGGTCAAATATGCGGAGGCTGGAGAGGTGACCCGTTCCGGGCAGCCTTTGTACAAAATTGCAGATACCGACCTGCTCTACCTGCGCGCTTATCCGACGGCGGAGCAATTGAACAGTGTGAAACTGGGAAATGAGGTGCGTGTCTTCGTCGATTCCGGTCAATCGGCCTACAAAGAGTATCCGGGTATTGTCACATGGGTTTCCGACAAGTCGGAATTTACCCCGAAGGGAATTCAGACAAAAAACGAGCGGGCGAATCTTGTTTACGCCATCAAGATAGCTGTGCGCAACGACGGTTATCTGAAAATTGGACAATATGGCGAAGTAAAATTCGAGTGACATGAACCGGGAGATATGCGTGCAGCAAATCTGCAAGTCGTATGGGAATGTGCGTGCCCTGCAATCGGTCACTTTCCATGTAAAAGAGGGCGAACTCTTCGGGTTGATTGGGCCCGACGGTTCGGGGAAGACTTCGCTTTTCCGGATTCTGACCACCTTGCTCTTGGCAGACAGCGGAACGGCTACGGTGTGCGGGCTCGACGTCGTGCGCGACTATCGGCAAATCCGTTGGCACGTCGGCTACATGCCGGGGCGGTTCTCTCTTTATCCGGATTTGACAGTGGAAGAGAACCTGAATTTCTTCGCCACCCTGTTTCACACAACGGTGAGAGAAAATTATGGATTGATACGCGATATTTACCAGCAAATCGAACCATTCAAACACCGCAAAGCCGGTGCACTTTCCGGTGGAATGAAACAAAAACTGGCGTTAAGCTGCGCACTGATTCATCGACCCGATATACTTTTCTTGGATGAGCCCACAACTGGCGTCGACCCTGTTTCACGCATCGAGTTTTGGAACATGCTTGACCGCCTGCGTGCGGAAGGCATTACGATACTCGTCTCTACGCCTTATATGGATGAAGCTTCCCGTTGCGGATGTATCGCGCTGATGTGCGAAGGCCAATGTCTTACCATTAATACACCCGATGCCATCCGCGCTTCCTATAAAGGACGTCTTTATGCTGCGCGTTCGACCGAAATGTTTCATTTATTGGCAGACATTCGTGCCTATCCCGGCATACAGTCCTGTTATGCTTTTGGCGATTGTCATCATCTTTGCGTCAGCTCACAAAAAATAGAGGAGGATGGAGAACAAACATTTCTGCATGCACTGACCGATTTTTTGACAAAACGCGGACATCAGGAACTTCAACTATATCCTATTAAACCGAGTATAGAAGATTGTTTTATTGATTTGAATAAATATTAACTATTATATGGGTGAAAACGCTCAAATCTTAATAAAACACAACCGCCGCACAGTGCGAAAGCTTGCGGAAGAACTTGGAGAAGCTTTCGCACTGTGCGAAAGTTTGCGGAAGAACCTGCGGGAGCTTTCGCACAGTGCGAAAGCTTGCGAAAGAACTTGCGGGAGCTT
>CALUTX010000125.1 GCA_944323815.1 uncultured Parabacteroides sp.
TGCAATAATCATCACATAAAAAGCAATGCTTTTCGTTCCCTTACTCATCTGCGTCCGATAGTGTTTTGCAAAAATAAGCAAATCGTTCGGTATAATCAATGCTTCACCGGGAAAACTTAATTAAAGTTGCTGTTTTTGAATGGCGTTGTTTTGCTTTGGATGAATGAAATGGTGGTTTGATATTAAAAAATATTACATTGGGCGTAATTTTGAGTAGATGGGAAGTAGATGTATGTACATCGAGGGAAAAACGTAGGCCGATTTTTATTCGCCTTGCATATAATTCGCAGTTTTTATGTACATTTGCAAGAACCAATATGAGCGAGTCATGGAGTCTTTGAATTTGATAAAAAATGATCCTTGGTTGGCTCCTTTCCGGGAGGCGATAGAAGGGCGATACCAATATGTGATAGACAAGGAAAAGAGTTTAACGAACAACGGTCGGCAAACCTTGGCAGAGATGGCGTCCGGGTATCTCTATTTCGGATTGCAGAAAGTGCCGGAAGGCTGGGTTTTCCGGGAATGGGCTCCGAATGCCACCGCTATTTATCTGATTGGAGATTTCAACGGTTGGAAACGCGATGAGGCGTATAAGTTGAAACCTTTGGACAACGGTGTCTGGGAGATCGCGCTCGCAGAAGATAAATTGCATCATGGGGATTTGTTCAAACTGCTGGTCGAATGGGACGGCGGAAGCGGCGAACGCATACCGGCTTGGATACGGCGTGTCGTCCAAGATACGAACACCAAGATTTTCAGCGCGCAGGTGTGGAATCCGGATAAACCTTATATCTTTAAGCATAAACGTTTTAAGCCGAAGGCATCTCCTTTGTTGATTTATGAATGCCACATAGGGATGGCTACCGAAGAGGAGAAGGTCGGCACGTATGATGAATTCCGGCGCAATGTGTTGCCACGTGTCGCGAAGGATGGTTACAATGCGATTCAGATTATGGCGATCCAAGAACATCCCTATTATGGGTCATTCGGCTATCATGTCAGCAGTTTTTTTGCCGCCTCTTCGCGTTTTGGTACGCCTGAAGAGTTGAAGCAACTGATTGACGAGGCGCACGGTATGGGGCTGGCTGTCATTATGGATATTGTCCATAGCCATGCGGTGAAAAACGAGGTCGAAGGTTTGGGACGCTTTGACGGTTCTTATACGCAGTATTTCCTGCCGGGAGATCGGCGCGAGCATCCGGCGTGGGATTCGCTTTGTTTCGATTACGGCAAGAACGAGGTGCTTCATTTCTTGCTTTCGAATTGCAAGTTTTGGTTGGACGAATATAAATTCGACGGGTTCCGTTTCGATGGCGTAACGTCGATGTTGTATTACAGTCATGGGCTGGGAGAATCGTTTGGCAGCTATGACGATTATTTCAACGGGCATCAGGATGGCGATGCGATTGCTTATCTGACGTTGGCAAACAAGGTAATTCATGAAGTGAACCCAAATGCCATCACGATTGCCGAAGAGGTCAGTGGTATGCCGGGATTGGCTGCCAAGTTTGAAGATGGCGGATATGGGTTTGACTACCGGATGGCCATGAATATTCCGGATTATTGGATTAAAATCATCAAGGAGAAGAAAGATGAAGATTGGCATCCCTCTTCTATCTGGTGGGAAACTACGAATCGGCGTGCGGATGAAAAGACAATCAGCTATGCGGAGAGCCACGACCAAGCGTTGGTTGGTGATAAAACGATTATATTCCGGTTGATTGATGCGGATATGTATTGGCACATGCAGAAAGAGGACCATAATTTTATGGTGGAACGCGGTGTGGCTTTGCATAAGATGATTCGGTTGGTGACGGCAACGACGATGAATGGCGGTTATCTGAACTTTATGGGCAACGAGTTCGGGCATCCGGAATGGATTGATTTCCCACGCGAAGGAAACGGCTGGTCGTATAAATATGCGCGTAGGCAGTGGAGTTTGGTGGACGATTTGAATTTGAAGTATCATTTCTTGGGCGATTTTGACCGGGAGATGTTGGCTGTCATCCGCAGCGTCCGGAATTTCCAAGCGACTCCTTTGCTGAAGGTTTGGGATAACGATGGAGATCAGATATTGGCTTATATGCGCAAAGACCTTTTGTTTGTGTTCAACTTTAGTCCCACGCACTCATTTACGGATTATGGCTTTTTGGTCCCGAAAGGAGAGTATGAGGTGATTTTGAATACGGATGCGGTTCGTTTTGGCGGTTTTGGCTTGGCGGATGATTCGCTTCATCATTTTACGTTGCCTGACCCGTTGTATAAAAAGGAGAAAAAAGAGTGGCTTAAACTCTATATCCCGGCGCGTAGTGCGGTTGTGTTGCGTAAGGTGAAAGTAAAAAGGAAATGAATGTAAATAGTAAAAATGATATGTTATATCCAATGACTTTTAAACCCATCCTCAAACAGGTTATTTGGGGAGGTTCAGCGATTTGTCCTTTTAAAGGAATTACTCCTGTGCAGGAAGGGATTGGTGAAAGTTGGGAACTTTCGCATGTGGAAGGAAACTATTCTGTTGTGGCGAACGGAGCATTGGCAGACCGCTCGTTGGATGAGTTGGTGCATACGTATGGTGCTCAGTTGCTTGGAAAGAAAGTGATGGAGCGTTTTGGCACCACTTTCCCTTTGCTGATCAAGTTTATTGATGCACATGCAGATCTTTCGATTCAGGTTCATCCGAATGATGAATTGGCAGAAAAGCGTCATCATTCATGGGGGAAGACCGAGATGTGGTATGTCATTAAGACAGCTCCCGGAGCAGGCCTATATTCGGGTTTCTCAAAGCAGATTGATGCGGATGAGTATGTTAAGCGTGTCGAGAACCATACGATTACCGATGTCCTGAAGCATTATGAGGTGAATGCCGGTGATGTTTTCTTTCTCCCGGCGGGCCGCGTTCATGCGATTGGTGCGGGCTGTTTTATTGCCGAGATACAGCAAACCAGTAATATAACGTATCGTATCTATGATTATGGCCGGAAAGGGGCCGACGGCAAGGAGCGTGAGTTGCATACGGAATTGGCAAAGGATGCGATTGATTACACCTTGCTCCCGGACTACCGCACGCATTACAAAGCGCATACAAATGCAACCGTCGAGCTGGCCAATTGTCCGTATTTTACTACCAACCTGCTGGATATTAATGCTTGTATGACGCGCGATTTCGTCGAACTCGATTCATTTGTCGTTTACATCTGCATGGAAGGGAAAGCAACGCTTCAAGACGACAAAGGCAACGAATTACATCTTCATCAAGGACAAACCGTCTTGATTCCTGCCGATACGAAAGGGGTAACACTTATGCCCGCCCCGGAAACAAAGTTGCTGGAAGTTTATATTAATTGACAATTGACAATGGACAATTGACAATTTTAGATACTAAAACAAAGAAGGGCGCAGACTGAAAAAATAATAGTCTGCGCCCCTCTGCGTCTTTGCGCTCTCTACGTTCCCTAATTGCCAATTGTCCATTGTCAATTGTCAATTGCTTTGTCCATTACTTCGCCGCAATCACTTCCACTTCGACCAATCCGCCTTTGGGCAACGTCTTGACGGCGACGGCTGAACGGGAGGGGAAGGGGGCGGCGAATTGGGCGGCGTAGATTTCATTCACGACGGCGAAGTCTTGCATGTCGGCAAGGTACACCGTTGTTTTTACTACGTCCGTCATCTCGAAGCCGGCTTCGGCGAGGATGGCTTTCACATTCTGGAAGGCTTGACGGGTTTGTGCTTCGATGCCGCCTTCGGCAAATGTGCCGGTGGCCGGGTCTAAACCTAATTGCCCGGAGGCAAAAAGCAGGTTGCCTGCTTGGATGGCTTGGCTGTAAGGGCCGATGGCCGCAGGCGCGTTGGTTGTTGCAATTACTTTCTTCATATTCTATATTGTTTATCGTTGTTCGTTCATGCGTTGGCGGACTACCTCGTAGATAAGGATGGAGGAGGCGACGGATACATTCAGGGATTCGATGTGCCCGAAAAGGGGAATCTTAATCATTTCGTCGCATATCCGTAAGTTGTCGGTTGCCACTCCGGTATCTTCCGCTCCCATGACAATGGCGGTGGGGCCGTTGTAGGCGATGTCGGTATAGTTCGCATGTGCCTTTTCGCTTGCTGCATATACCTTTACGCCGGATGCTTGCAGGAAGCGGATGGCTTGGGTGATGCTTTTTTCTTTGCAGACGGGTAGTGAGTGCAAGGCACCTGCGGAGGTCTTGATGGCGTCGGCATTGACCGTTACGCTTCCCTTGGCAGGGATGACGATGGCGTCGACGCCGGCACATTCGCAGGTACGGGCAATCGCCCCGAAGTTGCGGACATCGGTGACGCCGTCCAGCAACAGGATGAACGGGTCTTTGCCTTGTTCATAAATGAAAGGGATGAGGTCTTCCAAGTGTTGGTAGGTGACGGCTGCCATAAAGGCAATCACGCCTTGATGGTTTTTGCGGGTCAGGCGGTCTAACCGTTCGCCGGGCACGCGTTGGACCGGGATGCTCCGGCCTTTCAACACTTCAAAGAGCTCTCTCGACAGATTGCTTTGCAAGTCCCTTCGGATTAATATTTTATCAATCTCCTTGTCCGCCTGAATGGCTTCGATGACGGCGCGGATACCAAATACCAAATCATTCTCTTTCATACGTTCGTCCTTTTTTGTGTCAAATGTACATACATAGTTGTTATAAAATCAGATAACGTATCGGAACGCTATGCCTTCACTCCTAAAAGTTCTTTTGCATTCGCGATGGAAATGTCCGTGAGGGAGGCTCCGCTCAACATACGGGCGATTTCTTTGATACGTTCTTGCGGAGTTAGTTGTTTGATGCAAGTAACCGTCCGGTTATTTTGGTCTTCTTTATAGACAAAATAGTGACTTTTTCCTTTGGCGGCGATTTGCGGGAGATGCGTGATGGCAAATACCTGCATCTTGTCGCCCAAGTCTTGCATGATGTTCCCCATCTTGTCGGCAATATCTCCGGAAACACCGGTGTCGATTTCGTCGAAGATGATTGTGGGGAGCGCCGTGAAACCGGCGATAATCGCTTTGATACAGAGCATCAGGCGGGAGATTTCGCCTCCGGAAGCCGTTTGGGATACGGGTTGCAAAGCCGCTTGTTTGTTGGCCGAGAACATGAATTGAATATCGTCTGTCCCGTCGCCATCCGGTTCCGGTTTGCTGCTGAAGTCGATGGTGAAGCGGATATTGGGCATCCCCAGCGGCGTAATCATCCGAATCAACTTCTTTGCCATTACTTGGGCTGCCGCTTTTCGTTGTTCGCTTAGCTGGGCAGCCTGTTGGAGCAGGTCGCGGTATGAACTTTTCAGTTGTTCTTGGATGGAGGCGATTTGCTCATCAAAGGAGTCAATGCCTCGTAATTGGGAGGCATATTGTGCTTGTAGCTCGAGCAGCTCTTCCACAGTGGAGACGCGATGCTTTTGTTCCAACGTGTATAGCAGGTTCAAACGTTCGTTAATCCAGTCCATTCGTTCCGGGTTAAACTCGATGTCTTCTTTTCGTACGTCGATTTCCGCCGCCAAATCGTTCAGGTCGATGTAGGCGGAATGCAACCGGGCGGCAATCTCTTTAGCCTGGGGGAAAAATCGATCTAAGTTGTTTGTAGTTGCAAATGCCTCTTTGACGAGTTGTACGGCCCCTTGCTCTTCGCCATTCAGCAGTTGGGCGACTTTGTAGAGCGCATTCTTGATTTCTTCTGCGTGGGCAAGGATTTCTGACTCTTGTTCGAGTGTTTCCTGTTCGCCGGCGGTCAGGTTGGCTTCTTCCAGTTGGTTGAGCTGGAAGCGGATGTAATCTTCTTCTTGTTTGAGTTGTGCTGCCTTTTCTGTCAGCTCTTTCAGCTCTTTCTTCAAAGCCACATGATGGTGGTATGCCTTCCGGTAGGTGTTCAGGCGTTCTCCGTTTTTAGCCATGATGTCGACTACTCGCAGTTGGAAATGGTTGTCACCCAACAGCAGGTTTTGATGTTGCGAGTGAATGTCAATCAAGCGGTTTCCCAACTCTTTCAGGATGGAAAGCGAAACAGGAGAATCGTTTATGAATGCCCGTGACTTACCGGTGGCAAACAATTCCCGGCGCAAAATGCAGGTATCTGCGTCATATTCCAAATCGTTTGCTTCGAAAAAGGGTTCCAATGTGTAGCGGGAAACATCGAAAATGGCTTCGATGACACATTTCTCAGACTCATTTTTGATGTATTTCCCATCGGCGCGTTGCCCCAAAACCAGGGATAAAGCGCCCAATATGATGGACTTTCCGGCACCCGTTTCACCGGTAATCACCGAAAAACCATTGTCAAACTGGATGTCTAAGTGTTCGATTAAGACAAAGTTCCGTATAAAAAGTGATTTCAACATGGTCGCCTTATTGTTTGAGTGATTCCATTCGATTGGTCAAAGCCGGATAAAGATTGGATAACATCTTATAACCTTCCTGTTTCTCTTGCGTTGTCGCTTTGGAGTAGATTAAGACCACCTCGTCTAATTTCGCGTCGGCAAACATTTGTAGGAGAGGAGAGGTCGGGCGTGTACTTTTCACCTGTTCCAATACCGGTAGCAGGCCGATGATGGTCGTACGTCCCCGGTCTGGGTTGGCGGCCATTTCGTCGAGCCCTTTGCGGTGGTAGTTGTACCACATTTCGCGGAATGCTTCAGAGGTGTTGTCTTGCAAGGCGGTCGCCAGTGCATGGCGGTTTCGGTCGTTCTCGAATGCTTTCCAGCCCGTCCATGAGGTTTGGGCTTGCGCCAAACTGACGATTTGTTGCGCTTGTTGCAGAAATGCACTGCCGCCTTGAGGGGAAAAGCTGTCGAAATCAAGCCCCAAAATCGTATAAATATAGAAGACAACGGTGGCAATCAGGTTGCTGTTCAGCACGTTCTCCGTGTATTCCAGCGGCTCGAACTCCGTGTAGTCGAAAGAAAATTCGGTATCTCGGTGGTTCAACAGCGTTGTTGTGTAACTGGAGTTGTAGACCGGACGCCGTGCCTGCACCTGTATCTCTCCTTTAAAGCTATTGTCGGAAACGATTTCCGTAATCAGAATGGTCATCGAACATTCGATACGTTCATTTACGGCAAAGGTTGCATCGGTCCATTTCTTGTTGTTGATGAATTCAGTCAGTGCATTTTGCAAGGTTGTAAAAACCTGCTTGTTGGTGGCTTGCACTTGGTCGCTGTTGATGGTGACCCGTGCATTTAGCTCTTGGGCTTCTGTCAGAGCCGGAGCGATGCTGAGTAAACCGAGACACAGGAATTTATTTATCTTCTTCATTGGAGTAATAATGCTAATTGGTTTACGATGTCGGCCGCCACTTCCTGTTTGCTTTTCAGCGGATAAGCTACGCTTTCCCCCGATTTATGAATGATGGTGATTTTGTTTGTGTCATGACTGAATCCGGCTCCTTTGTCGCGCAGTGAATTCAACACGATGAAATCCAAGTTCTTTCGTTTGAGCTTGTCTTGCGCATGGTGCGCTTCGTCGTCTGTCTCCAGTGCGAACCCTACTAAGATTTGTTTCTCCTTTTTGATGCGTCCCAGTGCTGCAGCAATATCGGGATTGGGAAGCAAATGTAACGTGAGTTCTTGTCCGCTTTCTCTCTTGATTTTGGTATCCATCGGAGATGCCGGTCGGAAATCGGCAACTGCCGCACTTAGAATGGCTGCATCCGCATCGGTAAAAGCTGTAAGCGCTGCTTGGTACATGGCCTCGGCCGATTCGACATCAATGCGCTTGATGTTCGGATGCGTCGTCTTTTGGGAGACGGGACCGGTGATAAGTGTGACTTCGGCTCCCTGCTTCGCACAGACGTTAGCCAAAGCGAAACCCATTTTACCCGAAGAGTAATTTCCGATAAACCGGACGGGGTCAATTTTTTCATACGTGGGACCAGCCGTGATGACAATCTTTTTCCCGTTCAGTTTGGATTGCGTCATGAAGAAGTTTTCCAAAACGGAAACAATCTTATCCGGTTCTTCCATGCGCCCTTTCCCTACCAATTGGCTGGCCAATTCTCCCTCGGCAGGTTCTATGATTTGGTTCCCGAACGAACGCAAACGGTTCAGGTTCTGTTGGGTGGCCGGATGGGCAAACATATCCAAGTCCATGGCCGGGGCGACAAATACAGGCGCTTTACAGGAGAGATAGGTCGTAATCAGCATGTTGTCTGCAATGCCATTGGCCATCTTTCCGATGGTGGAAGCCGTAGCCGGAGCAATCAACATGGCGTCTGCCCATAATCCGAGATCCACATGGCTGTTCCACGTACCGTCGCGGTTGGAAAAGAACTCGCTGATAACCGGATGCCGACTCAGCGTCGAGAGGGTTAGCGGCGTGATGAATTCTTTTCC
>CALUTX010000126.1 GCA_944323815.1 uncultured Parabacteroides sp.
AGGTCCTATAGCTCAGTTGGTCAGAGCACCTGACTCATAATCAGGGAGTCCTTGGTTCAAGCCCAAGTGGGACCACTGTGCATAATCGCTAAATGTCAATAACACAGACATTTAGCGATTTTTGTTAGACACAGAAGATAAGAAAAGTGCCTACAAAATGCCTACATTTTCTATATTTTGTTAGTCTGAAATTGCTCCAATCAATAATATAATCTGAAAAATAATTTTTTCTTTTAGCGTCCCTATCGTCCCTTTCGTCCCTGTTTAAATAAAAAAAGCGGGGCTTTAAACCCCGCCGGATATAGATTAAGCAAAAAAAGATGAAAAAATTGCCCCTATATATAAAGCAACAATTGTAATTATGCAAAAAGGATTTCCGTTTCACAACGTCCATCCTTTCAATGTGTAAATCACTTACCTTTGTCCAAACAACGTAAAATATAGTCTAAAATAATTCGGACGACTTCACTTGTTGTCGTATCCCATTCTTTTGAAAAACGGTCAATCAATCTGTATTGATGTTCCGATATGCGTGCACTTATTCGCCTTTCCTTCTTTTCTTCCATTACCGACCTCCTTCCCTCTTCATTTTAATGCCGCAACCGCAAACGATTCGGAACGGAATGTAAAATCAAAATACGCATTCACAATGAATTCCATTTCGTTGTTTATTGCCGCTGTATATGGATTAATCAGTATCTCAATAGCGCCCCACTGAGCAATGACCAGATCAGACCATCGACCAAAAATAATCCCGTAACCGGCGTCTGATGTATCTATATCCACACTCGGCACTGCATCTGTTGCAATGTATGGATAATCGTCACACGCACCTGCGTATATGACAGTCCCTTTTCCTCTTTCAATTGATTTAAATATTCTCTCAAGTGTAGGATTCAGACAATAGGCCATTGGCATACCGTTGTTCTTTACTTTCTCTTCCATCTCGAAGAGACTGGATAAAGTGGCCGTTCCTGTGATATACCCGCCTCCAGTAAAAAATCCGTCTGGCTTCGTATCCGTATGTTCGTGTTTACCCAAAACAGCACCTTCCACAGCTTCCGCCACTGCCTCCGCTAAATCAGATGCGATAAAATCGTCAACATTCCCATTTTGCGCAATCAGTTGTCGGGAAACCGTTAATTTGGTCGTAATGCGTTTGGGGGTAAGTTCTTTCTTAGAAAATGTTCCTTTCCCATTGCCGGCACTTACATTTTCTCCTTCCCATGTAGTTGTACTACCTGAATAAGTCGGAATAACACTACGCCCAGTAACGTGTATAAATTCTGCGCCCAAACGGGTTAATACAAGTCTATTCCTAATTGCTTTGTTGTATTTATCAATGAAAGATGCAATCGGTATAGTTTTGGCTCCCAAATAACGCGATTCCAACGGTATATGTAAGCCAAAACCTGTATTAATCCCAGAGCGTTCCAAAATATCATTGCCTTCAGCATCGAATATAGACGCATCCATGGGGAGCATTTTGTTGTTGCACATGTTAAGAAGGCAATCGGATATTTTTGACCTTTTTTCTGATTCTCGGTCTATTTTCTTTTTACGAGTCGTTTCCGATGGAGTATAAGAACGAAATTCACTCTTTTCTTTTTCACTTTTTACCGCATCTGCTGCTTCTTTTTCCAGCAATGCGCGGCCGGATTCTGAGCGCATCATCAATTCTCTAAGTTTCGTCCGTCTTTCTTCTCTTGTCAATCCGGTCTCCTTTTTATTCCAAAATTCAATTTTCCTTTCCATATCAAAGCATTTTTTCCTGCGTTTTCCAATAATTAATAATTGCTTTAACTGATTTAAACAGATGTTCCCTAAACATCTCTTTACTTTGAAAATCACATTTTTTTGTTGCCCTGACAGCTGCTTTAAGGACGTTTTCCGGCGACACAAGTACAACATCTGCATCCTTTACCATTTGTTTTACTTCTCCGCTAACTTCCAACGCATAGCGTGCTACTAAATCATTCGTATTCATACCAATAAAATTAAGATGTTTGCTTTCTATATATATACCGATTAAGTGTACCACACTTTGTAGAAGTTTATTTATCACACGTCTACAATAACATACTTATTCAGATCATCACCAAATACGTACCGGAACCGTTCTTTGCTTTTGTAGGCCATAACCGGCATAGTATCTACATCATAAATCGAAACAACCGTGTTTACATTCTGTTTTCTGGGGAACCGGAATCGATCACCCACCTTTAAACTATTCAATTTCTTCCGCATATTTACAATATCTTAACGCAAATTCAACATAAATCAAAACAACCAGCCTATTGCACCTTAATCTGAAAAACAGAAAAATGCCGTGCGTGTGCGTTTCAGTCGGTGGTGGTTTTGGAGACAGTCTCTTATAAAATAATCATAGGGGGGGGTAATATTCAAACTTTTATCCCCGCCTGCTTAGCATACTCAAAGAATGTTCCAATCTTGACCGACCCATTTGCTTTTCGTATCAAATCTGTGTACTTTTTATCTGCTGTTCCATAATCGTATGAATCTGCAACGGAACTGACACGATGAAACATATCTCTCCCTTCTTCTCCAAACTCATAGGCCAACGCAAATCCAACATTAATCCACTGAATATAATTACCGGTAATATCTATATGTGCTTTTTCTATTTGTTCTATCACACTCAGCACTTTCTTTCTCGTATCCCCTATTTTTAAAGGATGGATTATATCCCTCTTCGGTTGTACACTTTCATGCCCGTACAATCTATTATATGTTTCAGCCTTCAGATTGATATATGGATCTGTATCGTACGATACGAACCTTTTACGGCCTACGTTCTTGCACGCCGTATCTATTTTTATATGGCAGCGCGCAAAGTCTTCTTCCAACGCTCTGAAGTGCAATTCATGCTTATCTGGATTACTAATCGGGATAATGCAAAAATACCCCTGCGCACTTACAGACAGGCCGCAATAAGCCACGCACGAAACTTCAGATATTAGTTCTTTCAATCTGTCCAAGTCTTCCAATTCCGGGTTGTCTTGTTTATCAATGTCAATGCAAATCAATCCGCTGTGTTTGATTAGGGAAGCATCATTAGAACCATCGAACAACCCACTAACCGTATACAACGGCAATTTCATCTTTGCTTTTTTATATGCCTCTTTCCCTTCATTCCCCAGTTTCATCCGGCAATCAAGTACTTCCTTCCTCCAGTTGTAAGACATCAACAAATCATACAATATCCTTTTTTCCGGTTTTTTGGTTGTCAGAGCCGGAAAAAAACTGACCTCTTTATGTAAAATACTTTCTTTCATTTTTTCAGAATATTTCTTTGTTGTTTTTTTGCGCATATGCATATCTATATCCGTTACTCTTCTTGACCTCTATACCTTGCCTATCCAATCGTTTAGAAAACTCCCTGCTCCCGCAAGGCCGAAGACCATTGTCAAAACAATATTGCCTGTACTCTCCAAATATCACTTTTAATTCTACACGATCATCTATCGAACGATTCCATCCTTCATCATCTATAAAGGTGCATACACTGTCAGATTCGCGTTTGTATTTTTCGAGCTCCTGATCGATTGTTTTGCACGATGTGAAACGACGGTTCTTTAATATCCGTTCCAATCCATCCAGTACCCAATTGAACACTCCAGCCAATTCGTTATTTATGATTTTTTTGGGCAAGTCCGGGTCTACCCTATCACCTTCAATCGTCACATTAAACGGCAATATCAAAAATCTCCTAAAAAAAGCATGAGTAATTTCCTTCGGGACCGGCAAACGATTCGCGTTGAATATTATTTTCGCGTATGAGAAAATTTCAAACGGTTTCCCGTGTGGCAACCGTGCCCCCAGCGATTCACCGCTGCAAAGCCTTTTGAACGTATCTCCTTCGTAATCCGTTCCAATCTCCGGAGAGAAATTCACAAGTTTATTCGCTATCATGGAGCGGAAGTACCCGGATTCATCCGTTAGGTTCTTTATGTCGTATGTGCTAACATTTTCTCTTCCAAGCAAAGCGCAAACGACTTCGAAAAATACACCTTTACCGTTACTCCCGTCGCCATAGAGCACTAATGCCTTTTCGAGTTTTAGATTTTTCGTAAATGTGTAAGCGACAAATTCCGCAAGTACATCCCTTACAGTCTGGTCGGGTAAGACCTCTCTAAGATATTTATCAAATATCGGGCATTTGGCACTCGGGTCGTATGAAAATGGAAGCTGATATTTGATGAAATCTTCCCGTCGCGGCTCTCTTAACCCGCGTTCATTACCAAACACAAAAGTGCCATTTTTTAGGTTAATCTTTACGTCATCGTCCCCCTCCGGCATTGTAATGAATGAAGAGCACATAAATTGTCTAAGTAGATAATCTCGTACTTGGAATTGTTGCGCGTCAAACCACACAATGCCCATTCTTTCCGCAACCTGTGAGAGGAATTTCCCTAACACGTCTTCGTCCAACACCTCCCAATACGCACCATTGTAGAGATAAACAAATACACCGTTCTTAGCCATCCCCCAATTGTTCTCTTCTGCAATCCGTATCAGTTCATTGATGATTATGACATATTTCTGACGTGCTGTTAGCTTCATCCTCGCCAATTCTTTTTTCGCGGTTTCCCGTTCCAGATCGTTCTCCGATTGGGCTTTCTCCCTTAACTCTTTGACGCGCGGATAGGCAACCGACACAAAATCCATCCGTTGCACCTTTTCAAGCATAGAGTTCAATATGTCCGACTTACTTCTTTCTTCTGGCACAACCGGCGCATTCCATCGTGCAAAATCAATCTTCATTTTTGGCCCTCCTCTTCGCTTTTTTCAACAACCCATGCTCCATTGCCGCTTTTTCTACATCTTCCCTCAGATAATAAACCCTATGCCCCATTTTTACGGGATTTAGAACACCCATTGCACTCCAACGATTGACGGTTGTCAGGGTTACATGAAAATCGCGGCATATATCAGCCCTTGTGTAATACTCCGGTTTAAGTGACTCCTTGAAGTTGGCCAATTCTTTCCTTACCACTTCCCCAAACATCTGTATTAAATCTTCGGGGGTAAAATCAAAACTGATTCTTTTTTCCATCTTTTTTAAAGTTTTACGTTGCTTTTCCTATATACCGATTTAGTGTACCACACTTTGTATAGCTTTGTGTTTGTTGCGTCTACAAATGCGTCCACACTTTTATACATACCGATTAAGTGTACCACACTTATAAGGATGACCGGAATATTCTATGCGATATTTGCATTCATTAACCATTTGCGGGATGCGATATAAGTCGATTTTGCAAACATTTTGAATAGAGCGGGATTTACCGCCCTATTCAAAACATTGCGATAACTCATTGACTTACAGATTCAGCTGGATTTTCGAACAAAGGTTCTTACTGACACAATACACATTTATGATATTTAACAAACCTTTTTATTTATCCAGCCTTTTCCGTATATTCGCTTACAGCTTCGGGCGTTGCTTTTATGTTATATCTCATTGTAGTCCGTGTCAAAAAAAGGTTTGGAACATCTTCTTTTTTATCAGGTTCATACCTTGTGTGCATTCGGTCGTACCTGTTGAATCTTGGTAACTATCTAAAACAAAAGCTAAACGCATTTTTGCGTTCAGTGATTCATCTTCTGTGTGAAGTAAATTCTCTATCGAGCGAATCACATCAGAATGTCTTTTCCCAAACTTTTCAGCCACCAGTAGGCCGTTTGTAAGAACTTGGTCATCATGACCTTTAAAAACTAATTCTTGCATACGTATATTGATTTTATTTTTTCGTTATTTAATCCGATGTATTATATCTCCTTATAGTCCGTGTCAAAAAGGGTCTGGAACATCTTCTCTTTTGCTAATTTCCTCATTTCTTTGAAAGCACCGTAATAATAATTCCTTGCTTCTTCCTGTTCTTTCTCTGCTTCCATTTCAAAAGCTTCCTGAGTCTTTTCATCGTTGCTCTTGTCTGTTAATAATTCGCTTACCTTCCAGAACGATTCTTCAAAGGCTGCTAATGCAATAAGTATGTCTTTCGTTCTCTCTGACAGCTTGATATTCTTTGCGTTTTTAGTAAATTCCATATCAATGTATTTTTATGGTAGGGGTGTCTGTTTGACCTACACCCCTTACCGGGTTAATAATCAATATCCTTTCTCTTTCATATCCATAAAAAACTGCTGAAGCCTACGGATACATACAAGTGAACTCAAATTAATATCGTTCTCATTATACCTCACATCTATCAAATCGTCGAATATTTCAGAAATATCTCTAATCCATTCATCCGCATCTTTTTGTTTAAATAGATTTTCAAGCAACTCCAATTCAGGCTCTTTTCTATCCTTAAAGGACATCGTGTTATTCATAATGCACCTCCTTCCCCGATTCCTGCAACAATGAATACGAACAGGAACAGCACGAAGCAATACACGTACATCTTTGCATCATGTACCGTCTTGCACGCACATACGCCCAATGGGAGGGAGTTTAAGACGTTGGCGACCGTCCGCCATGAGAAAGGATTCTTGAATGTAGGTCTTTCCGTTTCGTGGAATAACGTTGTTTGCAGGGTACTATTCTTCTCCGACAAACAAATGTTGCGCTGTTTGAGCATAACTAAACATTGTTTGTTGAGGAAGGCGAAAAGAAAACGGTTTCGCCTGTCCCTTTGCTCTACACCAACGCTGGCAGTTACGGCCATTAAGCCGTATCAAGGGGGTACGAAACCGTTATATCAATATGTCAGGGCATAAAAAATGCCGTAACATAAATGTTCAGCGGATACTCCGCCAGCGATAAAAGTAGAGCACGACAAAGGTACTTAATTTCTTGAAACGGCAAAACTAAAAGCATGAAAAGTTTTCCCGAAAAAGGATGTATTCTCTTTTGAAAAAGCATGTATGCTTTCCGGGAAAAGGGTGCATACTTTCTGGGAAAAGGTTACATGCTTTCCGGGAAGAGTATCAAACCGTAAAATCTGCGGATTTAAATACCCAGAATTTGGGGTATTTAAAATTTGATGGATGCCCCAAACAGGGACGAAAGGGACGATAGGGACGGCAAAAGAAAAAATTATTTTTCAAATTATATTTACGAATTACCGAAAATAGGCAGAACTGGAAATGCGAGAGGCATTCTCTTCGGCACCGACGCGGATATATTTCAAAAACTCCTTTTCTGTCCGGTGCCCGGTTATTTTCATTATGCTTAACGGGTCCAATCCATCCAAATACATCAATGTGGCTCCGGTTCTTCTTGCCGTATGCGTAGAAATCAACTTATATTTTTCGATCAAGGTAGTTACTTTCTTTGCACCTTTTATCTCCTTGTGTTCTACTTTCTGTACGATCCCTGCCATCCTGCAAACAACCTTTATATTACCGTTCATTAACTGGGAATAGGTCTTAGGCAAATTGTACCCGTATTTGGAAAGGATTAGAAGCAATTTTTCGGAACATGGTATAACAACCTTTGTTCCTGTTTTCTGCTGGGTCAAACTAACAGCTTTTACGCCGCCATCCAAAAGCACAATGTTCGGTTTTTTGATTCTGTGATAATCGGAGTATCTTTGTGCAATGTAAATACCTACCAGAAACACATCCCGGCAAATATCCAAATCCTTCTGTTTCGACAAATCCAAATTCTCAATAGCTTCTACTTCCTTTTTGGTCAGATAAACCGTGTCGGCTTCGGAAGACAGGTTTTTAAACGCTCTTTGAGTCGTTTGCAGATTTCCGTGCAATCCTTCATCCCTTGCGGCCGACATAATAACTTTTAAACTTTTGATATGCTTACCGGTCGTATTCGGGCTGTAATTCTTGTGATTGAAATAATCAACGAATTCATTATAGAAATCTATGTTTATATCTTCAAAGTTATATTTCTTATGCCTCGATTGTTGAAACTTTTGAAACTCCGAATAAAAAGATGTCCGATTCTTTATTGTCCCGTCAGAATATTGCAAGCCTTTTTCTGTCTTTCTGGCACCGGTTTTCATTTCCTCAATATACTTTTGGATATAAGTATTTAAATCAACCTTCTTTGCGGCTCTCTCTTCCTCCTCTTTCTTTTTCCGCATTTCTTCCTCTTCCGCCATTTCTTCGGCATAAACTATTGCATTGATACGTTCCTTCGCCGATTTGGAATCCAAACGACCGGAATTCAAAAGAGACATTAAAGCCATATCAATCTTATCTATCTTTTCAAACAAAGCACTTTTTCTGCTCCTATATTTTTTGAGTTTTTCGACCGAGCTGTTTCCTTTCTCCCATTCAGATGCATCCACCAACAAATTTGTAGATAACCTTATATCCTTCTTTTC
>CALUTX010000127.1 GCA_944323815.1 uncultured Parabacteroides sp.
AAATCGGTTTCCGGACGCTTGCCATCCAGAAGCATTCAAGCGAAGTCTGGACCATCTTGGGGGCCGTCAAAAAAGAATTTGAGAAAATCGGCGGGATGCTGGAAAAAGCACAAAAGAACCTGCAATCCGCCAGTGGCCAAATCGAAGAGGTCTTAGGGACACGCACCCGCGTCATCCAACGCAAACTGAAAGAGGTGGACACGCTCAACGACCGAGAAGCACGCGCCATCCTCCCGGAAATCGGCCCGCTGGAAAAAGAAGAGACAGAGCTGTAAATGGAGCGAAAAATCATACATATCGACATGGATGCGTTTTACGCCTCTGTGGAACAACGGGACCATCCGGAGCTGCGAGGACTCCCGATTGCCGTCGGCCATGCCGAGGAGCGGGGCGTCGTGGCTGCTGCCAGCTACGAGGCACGCAAGTTTGGTGTCCGCTCTGCCATGTCGTCGGTCAAAGCCAAACATTTATGTCCGCAACTTATTTTCGTTCCGGGGCGAATGGAGGTCTACAAAAACGTCTCCCGGCAGATTCACGAGATATTCCATATTTATACAGACCAGATTGAACCGCTTTCGCTGGATGAGGCGTTTCTGGATGTAACTGAAAACAAACTTCAGATTCCGCTTGCCGTAGATATTGCAAAGGCAATCAAACAACAAATCAGGGAAGAGCTTCATCTGATTGCTTCGGCGGGCGTATCTTATAACAAATTCTTAGCTAAAATTGCTTCCGACTATCGAAAACCGGACGGGCTTTGCACCATCCATCCTGCGCAGGCCGAACACTTTATCAATCAGCTGCCCATCGAATCCTTTTGGGGCATCGGGCCTGTCACCGCACAAAAGATGCATCTGTTGGGGATTCACAACGGCGAACAATTGCGCAACTGCTCGCTCGACATGCTGACCCGCCTGTTCGGTAAAGCCGGGGCGCTTTATTATGACTTCGCAAGAGGCATTGACCCGCGCCCTGTCGAACCGATGCGCATACGCAAATCGGTCGGTTGCGAACGCACGTTGGAAAAAGACATCTCCCGAAAGTCGTCCGTCATCATCGAATTGTACCACGTGGCAACCGAACTTATCAACCGGCTTCAACGAACCGGCTTCAAGGGAAACACACTCACGCTGAAAATCAAGTTTCATGACTTCAGCCAAAAGACCAGAAGCCTCACGCAAAACCACGAACTCACGACTCTGTCCGAAATTCTGCCTCTTGCCAAACAACTGCTGAGCGAAGTATCCTACACCGACCATCCCATCCGCCTCATCGGTCTCTCCGTTTCCAATCCGTTCGAGAAAGAAGAGCAGAAAAAAAACTGGAAACAACTAAGTTTCCAGTTCAAAGATTTCTCAATAAGTGACGACTAATCTCGTTTCTTTTCTTCTTTTTATCAAGAAAGTGCTGTTATTTCTTCCGCAGAAAGTCCGGTAGACTTCACGATAATGTCAATTGGGATGCCGTTTGCTTTCAAATTACGGGCAATCTCCTGTTGCTTTTCCCGCTTTCCCTCTTCACGTCCTTCCATACGCCCTTCTAAACGCCCTTCCATAAGTCCTTCCCATTTGGCCGTGTTTAAAATATCGTTCTGGAAACGGATGGCGTCGATATGCTTGTCGTATGCTTGCCGTTCTGCCGTTGTCATGTTGTAATACCGAAGTCGCTCGCGGGCTTCCGCCAAACCGGGCGTCTGCGTGTCCGGCGAAATGATGCCGGTCTTGAGATACTTCACCCATTCCTCCAACGGCGTGACTGCCACCTTGTCGAACTCGTTCACACGAATCAGGAAATATTCAGGATAAATCTCAGACGGCGATCGGAAAGTAATCGCTTTCTGTTCTTTCATCGAGACCTTCAGCCGGTCACCCGTATGCACGCCAATAAAATGCGTCTGGCCATGATACAAATAATCATTGCCTTGACCCAGGTCAAAATAAAGAATACTGACAGAATAGACCTTCTTTACTTTGTCATAATCGTCACCCAAGTCAATGTGCTCCGTCACCGCTTTCGACACGCCATACAGGATACGTTCCAGAAAATACAACTCACGCGTATTCTGCACTTCCACGATAATAATCTCTCCTTTGCTGTTTTTGGCTTTGATATCCACCCGGTTGTATTTATCTTCGGCATATTGCTGGTTTCCCTCGCTTTCCAATATCTCCACGATGGTCACCTTTTCACCCAAGAGCACCGTCAGGAATCCTTCCAGCACACTGAAGTTCGCCTTCTGCCGCAACAACCGTTTGATCGCCCAGTCGAAACGCACATACTGATCTCTCATGTCTGCCATAAACACCTCCTTTTCTTCTTCCTTCTTCATAGTTTCACTGTTTTAGTTTATCATTTCTATTCCTATTCCGACACAAATTTACAAAAAATCTCGTGTCGAAAGAACAACGAGAAGAAAGTGCATCTAAATATAGCATCTTTGTCATGGCGGACTTAACACGGAATGACAAAGACGCTATTTAGACTTTTCCTCCCTCGTCAGAAAAGCAATCGAACTTACTCAATTACAAAATCAAACTGGTCGTATGATGCAGTTCGCCAAGCTTTATCGACCGTCAATTTCGACAGGGCGAACAAAGGAGAAAAGGTACGCACCTTCACCGTCTTTCCGTCCGGAAGGAATTCCAAGATGCGCAGCCAACAATCGCCACCATTTCCAAACCATTCACCATCGGCCGTTTGAGCATTAAACATCATTTGAGCAACATCCTTGCCTGCAACATTCTTGTCCATACGGAAACTGACCTGCTGGTCATAATCAACAATTGCACATTCATGCCCACAAATCACCAACTGAATATTTTTTGCCGGATAAACCAGTTTTTCCCAAATAGCTTTTCCATAATTGGCAGGCGAAATCTTATACCCTTCTTTCTCGCGGCGAGTTGCATCCTTAGTTATAAAAGTATGCGTCAACAAAATCACCTTGTGATTCCGGTACTCTTTCTTGTCAACCAACGCTTTTGCCCATTCCAAGACTTCATCGCGCGGTGCGAACTCCAGTGAAACGACTAACAATTTACCCCATGTATCCGTATCGAACTCGTAAGCAGCATTTTCCAACGTATGCCTTCCTTCTGCATTTGCCGTGGTTGCAACCAATGTTTTCTCCCAACAGATGTTACGCTCCGGTGGAAAATACTCGGGGAAACGGGAACGGCGATACTCAGCTGAAACATAGCCATAATCATGATTTCCCGTACAAAGGACATACGGCAATCGGTTGTCCAACCGCTCGAAAGCCCGTGATGCGGCCTGCCACTGCCTGCCACTTGTCTGGTTTGCAACGGCTTTATCGGTTATACAAACATCGTTCTGCTCAACCAAATCGCCCGTACACAAAGCCGTTTTGATACGCAAGGATTCCATGCTGTTTGCAATCCATGCCGTCTGCAACTCAAACAACGGCTGATTGGCATCAAACTTGTTATAACTTTGCGGGTCGGGCAAAACAATTATCGAGAACGATTTCGGATCTGACAATTCTGCTCGTACCGGATAATTCTGTGCAGAAACAACAGGTGTCAACAGGCAAACACCCATTGTCCAAGCGAATATCTTATTTAACTTCTTCATAACTCCTCCTTATCCCAACGTTTCAATGGCTCGCTGAATCCGGCGGATGGATTCTTCTTTGCCCAATGCCTCCGTAATATCGAAAATATGCGGGCCTTTTCCTTCTCCCACCAGTGCCAGACGTGTCGCATTCATAATATTCCCCAAGTGATACCCTTTGCTTTCAATCCAAGCCTTCACCTCTTCTTCCGTCCCTTCGATGTCGAACGGTTCACGGGTGCGCAACACTTCGATCAACTCCGTCAGTTGGGCCGCGCTGTCTTCCTTCCAACGTTTTTTGCGCGTCTTTTCGTCATACTCCGTCGGGGCGACGAAGAAAAAGGAACAAAGATCCCACAAATCTTTGATGAAGGTCGCCCGATTTTTCATCATCCCGACCACCTTTTCCACATACGCCGGCTCAGCCTTCACGCCATGACTTTCCACTATCGGCATGAACAGAGCAGCCGCCTCCCGGTTGTCCATCATCTGGATATATTGATGGTTAAACCACTTGCCTTTCTCATAATCGAACTTCGCGCCACTTTTGCTGCACCGATGCAGGTCGAACATCCGAATCAGTTCGTCCATGCTCATAATCTCTTGGTCATTTCCCGGATTCCACCCCAGCAAAGCGAGGAAATTGACGACAGCCTCCGGCAAGTAACCGCTCTCGCGATAACCGGAAGAAACTTCGCCCGTCTTCGGGTCATGCCATTCCAACGGGAACACCGGGAATCCCAGCCGGTCGCCATCCCGCTTGCTCAACTTGCCGTTTCCTTCCGGCTTCAGCAACAACGCCAAATGCGCAAACTGAGGCATCGTGTCGGCCCAACCCAAATAGCGATACAGCAACACATGAAGTGGCGCACTCGGCAACCACTCTTCGCCTCGAATCACGTGCGTCACCTCCATCAGATGATCGTCCACGATATTCGCCAGATGATAGGTCGGCAACTGGTCGGCCGATTTATACAACACCTTATCGTCCAAAATGGAAGAATTGATGACCACCTCGCCACG
Organism: uncultured Parabacteroides sp.; assembly: GCA_944323815.1. Classification (GTDB taxonomy): domain Bacteria; phylum Bacteroidota; class Bacteroidia; order Bacteroidales; family Tannerellaceae; genus Parabacteroides. The sequence goes on from CALUTX010000127.1 coordinate 4,597, forward strand.
AATCAGGTCATTCACATGCACATCCTCATTCGGCTCGATTTTCACACGCACTACATACTGCTGCCCGTCGGCAATCAACGCCTGTACCTCTTCTTTCGAAAGCGTCAACGAATTACGCATCTGCATACGTGTCGAAGCGTCATACTGGAAATTGGGAATTTCCTTCCGCTTATCTGCTAATTCCTCCGGGGTATCAAATGCGATATAGGCATGACCGCTCCCCAACAATTGATCGACATATTGTTTGTAAATCTCCCGTCGCTCGCTCTGCCGATAAGGCCCGTGCTCGCCACCGAAGCCGACTCCCTCGTCAAAGCGAATGCCCAACCAGGTGAGCGCTTCGATGATATAATCCTCCGCTCCCGGCACAAACCGTTGCGAATCGGTATCTTCTATACGGAGAATCAAGTCCCCGCCATTTTGCTTGGCAAACAAATAATTATATAAAGCGGTGCGAACACCCCCGATATGCAAAGGTCCCGTAGGACTTGGAGCAAACCGGACTCTAACTTTCTTCTGATTCATAGCGTTTATTATTCTAAAATCCACAATTTTGCGACAAAAGTAGCCCTTTTTTTTCGCTTCATGAACTTTTTTCGTACATTTCGCCTCCAAACCCAAAAAGAGGTTTTCAAAAAGAACAATTAAACCAATAGAAGATGAAAAAGAAAAAATACAGCTTGCATCCCAGTATCTACTTCATAGTGGCTGCTATACTCATTGGTTATTTTTTCCCACGTGAAGGAAAGTTCCGTTATCAGTTTTATGAAGGAAAGCCTTGGCGATATGGCTTGCTCACTGCTCCCAGCGATTTTCCCATCTACAAAACAGAGGCAGAAGTGAAGGTCGAACGCGATAGCGCTTTAAAGCTGTTCGAACCCTATTTCCGCATGAACGACTCCATCGTCACCTTCGAAATAAACAAGCTCCGGAATGATTACCAAGCCACTCTGAAAAACAGGGCGACGCCTGCACACATGCAGTACATCGAAAACAGCCTGCAAAACCTGTATCAGAAAGGCATTCTCTCCACACAAGAAATGGACGAATTAAAGGATAAGCAATATCCACGCATTAACTTGCTTATAAACAACGTAGCATCCCCTCGTTACAGCAGCGACTTTTTCACCGTCCGGACGGCTTACGAATTCATTATCAACAATTGCCCGTCCCATCTGGACAAATCCGTCTTGCAAGCCTGCAATATCAACAATTATCTGGTCGAGAACGTCACCTATGACCCGGTTACGTCAGACAAAGTAAAGGAAGACATCTTGAACAGCATCCCGCTTGCCAACGGCATGGTGCAAGCGGGCGAACGGATTGTAGACCGTGGAGAGATTGTGGACAACCACACATACAACGTCTTGCGTTCGCTCAAAATCGTGCATGAAACCAAATCGGGAGGCGCTCCGAGGCAAAGTATCATCCTAAGCGGGCAATTTGTCCTGGTCTTCGGCATCCTGTTTTGCCTCTGGCTCTATCTGTGGTCATTCCGAATCAAGATTTTGCGGAATCGGAAAAACACGCTGTTCCTGATTCTCTGCGTCGTTGTGAGTTGCTTTCTGACCGAACTGTGCGTGACCTATCGGCTTTTCAACATCTATATCCTGCCGTTTGCGATCGTCCCCATTGTCGTGCGCACCTTCTTCGATTCGCGCACAGCGTTGTTCACGCATCTCGTCATCGTGTCGATTTGTTCCTTGATGGCGCCATTCCCACATGAGTTCCTCATCTTGCAAATCATTGCCGGCATGGTCGTGACCTTTAGCCTGAAAGATTTGTATGAACGTTCGCAGCTCATCCGTTGCGCCTTCTTCATCTTCCTGTCTTATGTGCTCTGCTACGTCAGCCTGACGATTTATCAGGAGGCCGACTTCAAGAAAATCAACTGGATGATGATGCTATACTTTGGCATCAATTTCATCCTGCTGATGTTCACCTATATCTTGGTCTATATGTTGGAAAAGACATTCGGCTATGTTTCCAGCATCACCCTGGTCGAGCTTTCCAACATCAACACGCCGATATTGAAGAAACTGTCGGAAACGGCTCCCGGCACATTCCAGCATTCCCTGCAAGTCTCCATCTTGGCTTCAGAGGCGGCGGAAGCCATCAACGCCAATACCCAACTTGTCCGCACGGGCGCCATGTATCACGACATCGGGAAAATGGTCAATCCAGCCTTCTTCACCGAGAATCAAAGCAGCATCAATCCGCACAGCCAACTGAGCTATGACCAGAGCGCCCGCATCATCATCAGCCATGTAAACGATGGTGTCAAGATTGCAGAGAAAGCCCTCTTGCCAACGGCCATTATCGACTTTATCCGCACGCACCACGGACGCGGCAAAGCCAAATATTTCTACAACTCGTTCAAGAACCAATATCCCGACCGTCCCATCGACGAAGAGGCCTTCACCTATCCAGGTCCGAACCCCTTCACCAAAGAGACCGCCGTCCTGATGATGGCCGACTCGGTCGAAGCGGCTTCACGGAGCTTGAAAGAACACACGGAAGAGAACATCCGGACGCTCGTCAACAAAATCATCGACGGCCAGATTGCAGACGGATTGATGAAAAACGCCCCGCTGACCTTCAAAGATGTGGAAACAGTGAAAAACGTCTTCGTCGAGAAGCTGAAAATCATGTATCACACGCGCATCAGCTATCCGGATTTAAAACGCAAAGCGGAATAAAGCGGTTATCTAACATTAGATAATCGGCTTATCCGCTCCTGAAGCAACTTTTCCGTATCGTTCCAAAGCGTTTGTTGCTGCGCATGATGCAAAATGCGCTCCGGCAAATGCTTCTCCTTGCAATTGGCAAAGCAACAGCCCGTCTTCGCGCCCACCGGCTCGTCGAGCGCCAGATAAATGGCCGTGGCAGCTCCCTGTGCCGGCGTCTTGATAAAAGGACGGTAGAAAATATCGGTCAGCGGGTCGAACCACGCATGCATCCGAATCATGTCGGTGCTGACGATGCCGGGATCCGAAGCATTGACCGTGATGCCTTTGTCGCGCAGGCGTCCGGCCAGTTCTTGCGTGAAGAGAAGCAGCGCCAGCTTGGTATTGCTATAAACCGGGATGCGATAGAAGCGTCCGCTCCGCCCCTTCTCAAAGAAATCCGCATCGATTTTCCCGATGGCGTATGTACAAGAGACTGTATTGACAATGCGGCTTCCCGGCTGCATGAGCGGAAGCAGGCTGCGGGTCAGCAGATAGGGCGCGACATAATTGACGCTGACGATGGTCTCCAGCCCGTCTTCCGTCCGGCGGACAGGCGTTGTCAAGATGCCGGCATTATTCATCAAGCGGCTGACGGGCCTTCCCTCCTCCAGCAACCGGTCGGCAAACGCTTCCACTGAGGCCAGCGAAGCCAAGTTGACAGTGCGCACCTCGACCTGCGGATTCCCGCTTGCCTGCCGGATACGCTCGCAAACCGGCTTCGCCTTTTCCGCGTCGATGCACGCCATGACGACGGGAAATCCGGCTTTGGCAATGGCGAGTGTAATCTCCTGCCCCATGCCGCCGTCCGCACCGGTGATGATGGCTAATCCTTTTTCCATGTTATTTATACTCCAACTCTTTGATTTCCTTTACAAGACTCTTCGGCAGATTCGGCACATGCTTGTGGCATGCCATGTCGATGGAATACATCCGGGCGATGCAATA
>CALUTX010000128.1 GCA_944323815.1 uncultured Parabacteroides sp.
TGTTGGATGGCCGAGCCGTAAAGGGCGTCGATGACGGGCGAGAGGAGGCGCGAGGCGTTCATGTTGTCTACCACCATCGCGTACTTGCCCGAGCGCGTTTTGCGCTGTCCCAGCTTGCGCAGTACCCGTTCCAACGCCTTCGCGCCCAAGCCCTCCTTCTTCAGTGTGTCGTAGTAGAGGGAGGAATCGTACCAGTAGGATTCTGGCCGTGCGTCGCCTTCGCCTTTGATGCTGAGGCTGGCGACAAGGCTGTACCACGAGCTGGCCGCTTCGCCCTCGAAGCCGTTGCTGGCCACCATGTACTTGAAATCTTTCCCGTCGCTGTAAGACGAGTTGGCGGAAATGATGCGGGCGTCCTTGCCCATCATCTCCTCGCAGACGGCCATCGCCAACGCGAGCTTGTCGTCCGGCTGTATGGTGTCGAATTTCGGGTCGAGCAACCCGAGGTCTGCGCCGTCGCCCTTGTAATAGAGCGCGGCATCGGGGAGGGCACGGGCCTTGTCTTCCGCCAAGAAGCGGGTCGAGGCGATGCCGTTGAGGATGAAGCTTTCCAGCTCCTTTTTATCCAAGCGGTTCGTGGAGAACGAGCCGTAACGGCCGTCGACGAAGAGGTTGATGACGAGGCTGTTCTCCGACGCCTGCTGCAGACGGTCCGTCTTCATGTCACGTATCTCGAAAGAGCAGCTCGAACCGTTGTAGATGCTCACGCGCGAGGCTTGGCAACCGTTTTTCAGGGCAAACTCCATGGCCCACTGTGCCAGCTTTTTATTTTCTTTTGTAATCATCCGTGTATTTTCCTTGATTTTTTAATTCTCAACTCTCAATTTTCAATTCTCTAAAGCTCAGCTTTCTCCTCCCACCGTGAGGCTCTTGACCAGCGCGGAGGGCATGCCGCAGGTGACGGGGCAGGACTGGCCGTCCTTGCCGCAGGTCCATGTGCCGTTGTCCATCTGGTAGTTGTTGCCCACCATCGTGATGTCCGCCAGTGCGCGTGGACCGTTCCCGATGATGTTGACGTCCTTGATGGGCTGCGTGAGCTTGCCGTTCTCGATGAGGTAGCCGTCCTTGACGAAGAAGGTGAAGTCGCCCGCACCGATTTGCACCTGTCCGTTGGTGAAGCTCGAGGCGTAGATGCCCTTCTTGACGGTCGAGATGATGTCGGCCTCGGTCACGTTGCCCGCCTCCATGTAGGTGGCACGCATACGCGGAATCGGCATCTGTCGGAACGACTCGCGACGGCCGTTGCCCGTGGGCTGGATACCGTAATGGCGCGCGCTGATGCGGTCGTGCAGGTAGCTGTTGAGGACACCCTCCTTGACGATGTAGGTCTTCTGTCCCGGGATACCCTCGTCGTCGAAGTTGACCGAGCCGCGGTTGAACGGGATGGTACCGTCGTCGACCACGTTGATGTGCTCGTTGCACACCTTCTTGTGCAACTGGTCGGAGAAGATGGAGACGTTCTTCCGGTTGAAGTCCGCCTCGAATGCGTGCCCGATGGCCTCATGCAGCAGGATACCCGAGCCGCCTGCACCCATCACGACGGGCATCTCGCCCCCTTTGGGCTTGATGGCCTGGAAGAGGATGGCGGTCTTCTCGACAGCCTCTTTGGCTACTTCGGCAATCAGGTCGTCCGTCAGGAATTCCGCCCCCATGCGGAAGGCGCGGGAAGCGTACGAGTTTTCGATTTTCCCGTTCTCCTCCATGATGCAGACGGCGCCCAAGGTGGCCATCGGCCGGTAATCGTAGTACATCTGTCCCTCCGAGTTGCAGAAGAGGATGTGCGAAGTGGTGTCGCTCAGCGAGGCGATGACTTTGTGAACGCGCTTGTCGAGGGCAAAAATCTGGTCGTTCAGCTTTTGCAGGTAAGGGGTCTTGGCGTTGACCGCCAGTTCGTCCCACGGGGTTTGCACGCCGTAGTAATTGTGCTGGATGGGCTCTTCCGTCAAGTTGACGGGGGCTTTGCCTGCCGACCCGTTGGCGATGCGGGCAGCCGTACGGGCGGCTTTGAGCATCTCGTCGATCGTCACGTTCTCCACGTAGGCGTAGCCTGTCTGGTCGCCGGCCAAGACGCGGACGCCCATGCCGAAGTCGATGTTGGACGAAGCCCGGTTGACGGTGCCGTCCTGCAAGCCGATGTTGTTCCGATAAGAATGTTCGAAGAAAAGATCCGCATAGTCGCCGCCCTTCTCAAGCGCGGCGGCAAGCACTTTCTGCATGTCGTTCTCACTTACGCCGAAATGGTCGAGTGCAAACGAAAGGCCGGTGGCCTTGCCTGCTTCATTTCCGGCGCAACTTCCCAAAAGGGTGGGGGCCGTCAATGTTCCAAGCATAACCATACCTCCTGTTTTGATAAAATCACGTCTGTTGATTTTCATATTCTATTGTTTGTTATCTGTTTTATTCGATTGGATTGTTCTCTCTTGCCCACTGCATGACGTTGGCGGGCGGGCGTTGCGCCAATAGCTCTTTCTTCATGAAGTCCATGTAGGGCGCGACATGGGCGAAGAACTTCTTGTAGCCTTTACACAAGTAGTTCAGCCCCGGTTCGCCCTCCTTCGTGTGGAGAAAGCGGTTCTTCGGACACTCGCCGTTGCAGGCGAACAGAAATTCGCACGCGCGGCATTGCGCCGGCAGCTTGTCGTGCTTGTCCGCGCCGAATTGCAGTTGGCGTTGGCTGTACATCATCTCCGTCAAAGTCTGCGTGTAGATATTGCCCAGCTTGTATTCCGGAAACACGAAATGGTCACACGCGTAAACATCCCCGTTGAACTCCATCACCCCGGCATGGCCGCAGTGGCGTGCCAACGTACAGACACCCGGCTGCTCGCCGACCCAGTTGGCCAGCGTAGAGTCGAAAAGCTGGATGAAATAGCTGCCGACGTCCGCTTTCAGCCATTCGTCGAAAAGGGTACAGAGGAAATCGCCCCATTTCTCCGCATCGACCGAGAAGGGCGCCAGCCGGATGGCGGCATCTTGCTCTTCCGGAGTTGTCAGCTCTGTCCCGTCCGTATGGCGGTTGAGCCGCTCCACGATGGGGGTGAACTGGATGTAATGGCATTCGATGTCTTTAAAGAACTGGTAGAACTCCAGCGGGTAATCGACGTTGTAGTCATTGACTACAGCCATTGCGTTGTATTCCACATTGTGTTTCTTCAACAGTTCAATGCCTTTCATCACCTTGTAGAAAGAGGGAAGACCTTGCCGGTTCCGACGGTATTCATCGTGAAACTCTTGCGGGCCGTCAATCGAGATGCCGACGAGAAAGTTATTGGCTTTGAAGAAACGGCACCATTCGTCGTTGAGCAACGTTCCGTTTGTCTGGATGCAGTTGTCGATTTGTCTGCCGCCGCCATATTTGCGTTGCAGTTCCAACGCCTTTTTGTAGAAGCTGATCGGACGCATCAATGGTTCGCCCCCGTGCCACGTGAAGAGCACCTGCGGCATGGTCTGGCATTCCAGATATTCGCGGATGAATTTTTCCAATAATTGTTCGCTCATGACAGCGTTTTTTACTTCAGGATATAACTTGCCTTTCTCGAGGTAGTAACAATAGTCACAGGCCAAATTACATAACGAACCGACAGGCTTTAGCATGACGTATACGGGTCTTGCAAACGGGTAAATAGAATGATTGCTCATGGGCACGATTAAACACGATTTTTTGTATTTGCAAATGTACGTCCTTTTGACGAAAAAAACGAGATATCTGTTAAAAAAATATTACCCTTCGCCTAAATGGATTGGCGCTTTGGGAAAATGTGTGTAGACAAAATGTATGGAAGAGTATCAGAACCATCCCTTCTTTCGCATGTATAACCATGTCGCTATACCTGTAAGCAACATGACAGACCAAGCGAGTGCATAGCCGTATGGCCAATCGAGTTCGGGCATAAAACGAAAATTCATTCCCCAAATACCGGCAAGGAAAGTCAGTGGAATGAAAATGGTGGAAACAATGGTTAGTCGTTTCATGATAGTATTCATGCGTAAGTCATTATTGGAAATATATAGGTCTACAAGCGAAGAGATGATTTCCCGACAACTGTCGGCTGTTTGGATAACAAACATAAGCTGATCAGACAAATCGTTGTAAACGGGTAAGATATCAGATGTTATGAGAACGTTTTCCGAATGCAATAGTTTGGAGAATTCTTCTTTGAGTGGTTGGCTGTTTTTACGGATAAGGAGATAGTCTTTTCGGCGTTGCAAGATTAGTTTTCCGGTTCCGTTCTGGTCACTGTCTGTATCAAATAGAGAAGCTTCGATATCTTCTAACAGTTCTTCTATTTTGGAAACCGATTCTACCAGATTTGCGATTACCGTGTTGAGCAGGAATGCCAATAACAAGCCGCTATTTTTTTTTCGAAGGTGAAGCACGTTACTTTCCAACGCTTTGCTAATACTTTCAAATATAGGGTTGTTACTTTCAGTGAAACTGATTATGACATTTTCTGTGATGAGAAAACTGATGTGTTCGGTATGGATTTGCATATTGGTGTCATAATAGGTTGAATTAAGGATGATCAACATGTGTTTGTCATATTCTTCTATTTTGGCTACGTGCTGTGGGGTTAGAATGTCTTTGGCATCCAAATTATGCATCCCAAATTCGCTGACTATATGTGCGATGGTATCGGCGTTTGTTAGTCCGCTTACCTGAAACCAGTTGATACAGTTTTCGTCAATTAATTTTTTGAAGGAAGATTCATTGGGATTGATTGTCCGAGTATGTAACGTCTCTGCATTGTATTGCGTGAGGCTGATACTGGTCTCTGTGTTGTGTTCACCCGCATAGAAATAGCGTTCGGCAAGATGTCGGTTGGAGATATGATGGTGTTTGTGTGTGTGGTGTGGAAATTCTTTTCGTTTCATAGATTGCATTACATTATGTTATTCAAACTCTACAACGGTGATACCGGCCCCACCGAACTGGACATGTTCGTCGTGGTAGTGGCGGACGCCGGGAACGGTATGCAAATAATCCCGAATCAATTGCCGGAGGATGCCGGAACCGGTTCCGTGAAGAATACGGACGCGGGACGCACCGACCTGTATGGCGTCGTCAATGAAATAGGTGACCGCTTGGAGAGCTTCATCGCCCCGCATGCCTCTGACATCGATTTCCTGTTTGAAATGCAACCGTTTTTCGTGCATTTCATCGGCGGTCTGGGTGCTGACAAACGTGCTCTTTTGAATCTCTTTTTTCAGTTGGTTTTTGCTTACCTTTTCCAGCTGCTCCAACTTGACCGTACTTTTTATCATTCCGAAGGCGACAACAGCCTGTTTGCCTTGAAGCTCCATAACGGTACCGGCCGACGTTTGTCCCTTCAGCCGCACGTTGTCGCCTATTTCGATGGTATGCGGGTCGAAGGTGGAAGTGGCGGCAGCGTCGGTTTTTGACTTTTTCCGCTGTTTTCGCTCTTGCAGTTTGGCCATTTTGCGGGCAATCTGGTCGTCGGTCTCTTCGGTTGTCTGGACCGAATCTTTGAATGTCTCTAATGTTTTGCGGGCCAGTTTCGTTTTTTCTTTCTCGGCTTGTGCCTCTTTGATTTCCCGGATGGTGTTTTCAATGCGGGCGTTCGCTTCGGAGAGGATGCGCTGCGCCTCCTCTTTGGCCGTACGGATAATTTCTTTTCTTTGGTTGTTGACGGCTTCAAGGTCTTGTTCGTATCGGGCTGTAATCTCTTCCAGTTTTTTGTTTTGCTGGCGGATGTTCTGTCGCTTGCTCTCCCAGTAACGTTTGTCGCGGACAATATCTTGGAGATATTTGTCCATGTTGATGTAGTCGGAGCCTACTTTGGCTGATGCATCGGCAATGACATCGGCCGGCAGCCCGATTTTCCGCGCAATCTCGATGGCAAACGAGCTTCCCGGGCGTCCGATCGAGAGTTTGAAAAGCGGTTGCATCAGATGGCGGTCGTAGAGCATGGCGCCGTTCACGATGCCGGGCGTCTCTTCCGCAAAATGCTTTAAGTTTTGGTAGTGGGTGGTGATGACCCCGAAGCTGCCGTTTCGGTTGAAACGGTCGAGCAAGGCTTCGGCAATGGCGCCGCCGATTTGGGGTTCTGTTCCGCTTCCGAATTCATCTATCAAAAGCAGCGTTTTTTCGTTGCAGTTTTTGACGAAATATTTCATGTTCGTCAAATGAGAACTGTAGGTACTCAAATCGTTTTCGATGCTTTGTTCGTCACCGATGTCGATGAAAAGGTTTTCAAATAATCCGGTCTTTGAACTTTCATAAACGGGTATCAGCAGACCGCATTGCAACATATATTGTAACAGGCCGACCGTTTTCAAGCAGACCGACTTCCCTCCGGCATTGGGCCCGGAGATGACAAGCAGCCGTTTCTCCGCTTCCAAGGTAATGTCCAACGGGACAATGGATTTGTTTTGCCGTTGCAATGCGAGGAATAGAAGCGGGTGGATGGCTTTTATCCAGTCGATGATCGGGCGGTTTTCCATAACCGGTTTGATTCCGTTTATCTGTTCGGCAAACAGGGCTTTGGCACGGATGAAATCAATATCTGCCAAGAATTCATAAGACCGTAAAATATCGGGCGTCAAAGGGCGGACGGAACCGGTAAATTCCGTCAAAATCTTAATGATTTCTCTCCGTTCGTCACTCTCCAGTTCCCGGACGCGATTGTTTGCCTCGACGACGACTTCCGGTTCAATGAATACGGTCTTTCCGCTGGCAGATTCGTCATGTACGATTCCTTTGATTTTCCGTTTGAACGCGGGAGCGACAGGAATCATCAACCGCCCGTCGCGCATGGTGGGAGCTACATCCTTGTCGACTACGCCTTCCGATTGAGCAACTCGAAGAATGGATTGCAAATTACGTGAGATATTGCTCATGGTCAGCGTGATTTCCCGTCGGATTTGAGCCAAAGCAGGGGACGCATTATCCTTGATATGGCCGAACTTGTCTAAAATCGCATCAATCCGGCTGATTATCTGTGGAAATACAACAATGTCTTTTGTCAGCTCCTGCAATGCTGGATAGGAAGGCGTTTCTTCCTCATCGTCGGCTGGACGGAAGAAACGAACGATGTCTTGAATCGTTTGGAGCGAGCGTCTTAAATCAAACACCTCTTTTTCGTCCAACCAAGTCCCTTCCGGGCGAATCCGTTTTAGCGAATAGCGCACGTCAAAAAAGTAGTTGGCGGGAAATTCCTCTTCTTCGCGAAGAATGCGGACAAACTCTTCGGTTTGTGTCAAACTCCTGTTTACTGTCTCATAGTCCGATGAAAATGTCATCTCTGTGACCCGTTCTTCTCCCAGCGGACTCAAACATTTTTCTGAAAGAATGCGGCGGATTTGGTCGAATCCGGTCTTTTGTTCAAAATTTTGCGGATATATCACGTTCTCTTTCTGTTTTTATTTGATTTCAACCGTCACAGACCGGCGAATGGTCGGACGGACAACGAATTCCATTTTTTCTTTCCCTCGCCGGATGTTGAATGTACAGGCATTGTTACCCGACAAGTTAATGTACGGCGCATAATAATATAAATAGGAATAGACCGCTTTGTTGCTATTCTTTTGGATGGCTTCGACGACTTGCGGATATTTGAAAGTATCCCAAAACATGCAGCGTTTGAAGCCGTTTGCATCTGTGAAGATGGTTTTTGGATCCCGATATTTCATTGTGCTGGTGATGAATCCTCTGTAAGCGGCTGAAAATTCTTCTGCGGTATTGTCTACCTTTAAGTCATTGATTCTTTCAACGATGTCGCCTTTGCGAAGACCGGTGATGTAGGCCGGTGAATTTTTGTCTACACTGACTATTTGTTCAAGGTGATCAATGTCGTAATTCAGCCCCGTATAATTATAGGTCTTTTGATTGACATTGAATTTGACGTTTTGCTGATACCGAACATAGGGGTATTGCATGCACATCAAAGGAGCATGAATACGGACATAATCATCCAAGTGGTATGAATCTTTCAATAATTCATTGGCTTCGCATTCCCAAAGGACGCGTCCCGGGTTGCGCTGGTCTATCATCCGGAATCCGAATTGAAGCAGATACTCGGCCTCTGCTTCCGAGGCCATCGGGGTTAAAAATGGCATTTGCTCCATTTTGCTGGTGAAAAGGTTGTATCGATAGGTAAGTTCTTTCTCGATGACGATTTTGTTGACTCCTTTGTAGTTCGGGTTTTTGTCGAAGAAATAAAATGTTTCGATTAAAATATCCGGGTTATCCGTATCGACGACAAGTCCTTTT
>CALUTX010000129.1 GCA_944323815.1 uncultured Parabacteroides sp.
AATCGGGCGCATCGCGTCGAAGTGCGCCTGACTCCAGAGCGGCACTTGATAATAGCGGGCCACGGCATACGGATTCTGCCACAAATCCAAATCGAACTTCCATTCTTGCGGAGCGGGCAGCGTCCGGTTCAACACCTGTATCTCGAATTGCAGCTCTTTCGCCTCGAAATTCTTTCCCGAAACGGTCAATGTCCCCTTATATTTGCCGGTGCGTGCGTCCGAAGGAACCCACACTTGCAACCAAATCGGCTGGGTGGTACGTGCCTTCACATCGCGGAGCTTCACGATGTCGAGCGCGTCGGCTACGATGGACGAATCCCATTCCGCTTTGTTCTCCCGGTGTCCGCAACCGCCTTTGCGGTCTTTGTTCAGCTCGTCGGTCATGACGTAGCGGACGAAGTTTGTCGTTACCGCAGATGCCGGAATCACCGCTGAGCCGTTCTTCAGTTCGCTCACCGTGATGGTCGCATCTTCCAAATCAGTCTTTGTCCACAAGACGGCCTGCGCGTTGACCCGCTCGCCTTTCCACGCTTTGGTTTTCCAGCGTGTGTTCTTTTTCACGTCAGGCACATCCAGTTTCTTATAGCGGATGTCGGTCGTTCCCCAACTCAATTCCGTGGCTACCGGCATCCGATCCCACACCGCCGCATCGTCGTGCGGCTTGGTGTCCGTCAATTCTTCATACTCGCCCAACGGAAACTTGTCCGCCTGTTGCGCCCAACAAACCGGCCCCAACGTCAGCAAAGCCGATAAGATCCATGTTTTCTTCATATAAATAAATGCTTTAAATGTTTAGTTTGGGGTAAAGATAAGGAACAATTGACAATTGACAATTGACAATTGATAATTATTTTTCACCGAGCGCGAAGCCCAATTGTCAATTGTCAATTATTAATTATCAATTCTCTGAAGGTGGCAGACGAGCAGCCTTCCCTCGTCGTCGTGCAGGTGCATGCCGTTTCCCTCGCAATAGCGGAACATCTTGCAGTCGGCACAGGCGCCTTGTCGTGCCCACTCGCGGTCGCGATAGACGCGGAAACCGTTGTTCCACACAGTCATGAAGTCATCTTTGTAGATGTTTCCCTGATGATAGTTGGCGCGGATGCTCGGGCAGGCAGAGATGGAACCGTCGGCAAGAATCGAAGCGGTGTTGATGCCCGCGTTGCAGAAAAACAGATGGTCGCGCACCTCACCTTCGTAGTTTCCCAAGAAACCTTCGCAAGCGAAATTGACCCGCAATTGCCCTTCGCGGCGACACGCGCGGATGAAGTCGAGCAGGGCGGTAAACTGCCGGTTGTCTATTTGCAATTCCGGCGATTGGGCCGCGCGCCCGACCGGGAAAATGGTGAAGATGCGCCAGCGGGACACGCCCAACTGCACCAAGAAGTCCTTGAACGTCGGCAGGTCGCCGAAGTTCTTCTGATTGACACAGGTCACCACGTCCCAAACCACGCCTTGCGTCGTGGCCAATAAGGAAATGGCGCGCACCGCTCCCCGAAAGCTCAACGGGTTTCCCCGTAGCCAGTTGTGCGCCTCCTCGAAACCGTCGAGGCTGATGGCGACCGACCGCAGCCCCGCATCGACCAGCGAACTCAGCCGGTCACGCGTCAGCAGCAAACCGTTCGAGACCAGCGCCCACGGATAGCCCCGTTCATATAACGCTTGTCCGCACTGTGCGATGTCCGGGCGCACCAATGCCTCGCCGCCGGTCAGGGTGACCATCACGCGGTGCGGGTCGACGTGCGGCGTGATGCTATCGATGACCCGCAGGAAATCTGCCAACGGCATGTCTGCCTGTGCCGCCGAAACCCGGCAATCACTCCCGCAATGGCGGCAAGCCGCATTGCAACGCAACGTGCATTCCCAAAAGAGCGTCCGTAGTTCGTGCAGCTCGGCCTTGTTCTTCCGTACCCGCCGCCACAACTCCAATGCGATTCGTTTTCGAAAAGAGGGTTCTCTATTCATTGCTTTACTTTTCTTTCAACCGGATGTTTACCTCTTTTTCTGCACGTCCCAAATACCATTCGTTGCCGCCGGTCAGCTCTGTATCTTTGAAAGAAACCGATACACTGTCCGACGCATACGACCCACCATTGGCTTCGCCGTCGATGTCTTCTATTAATAAAGGTATATCATATTCGCCGCGCTGAAAACAATCCGTCTGATAGGTGAATTCCCCGTTCGCATCCGTATAAACCGTGTCCTCTCTTACTGTATAAGTCGTATCGTTGTAATTGACAGTCCACGGCGAACGAATCCGGATGCCGGGCAACGGCTCATCGGCTTCGTTCGTCACCGTCCCTTTAATCGTGTAGTCGGCATGTACCGCACCGTACATTAGGGCTTGTTCTTCACACGCCGAAAATCCCATCACTGCCAACAGGCTACCCAGTAACCCGTTGATGCTTTTCAATGCAAACCACTTTCCTTTTTTCATTGCTTTCGTCCTCTCTTTTTATTTACTTTGATGCAACCGGTGCGCCAAACGTTGCATCTTTTGAGGTGTAAAAGTACTACTGGTGCGATAAAATCGCGTTAGTTTAGAAATCATCAAATAAAGAGAGTTCTTTGACATTTTGATATGAATTGATTGAGGAGTCATGCTTGTTTATAAGCTGTCGTAACTCGACACGCTCCAGAGCAGAGACTCTGATCAGGGTTGCCAGCTCGGAAACAGAATAGCAACTTTCATGATCGGCCTTTATCCGAACCACCGTAAGATAGGAAATGATAGCTGTCCAAAGGTGGATTTTGACAGCATTCTCCGAAAATCCCCAAAGGGTCTTTACGACAATATTCTGTTTGATCCACTTGAAGAATACCTCTATATCCCAGCGGTGACGGTAGAGATTGGATATTTCCAAGGCACTGACCTCAAAGTTGTTGGATATGAAATCCACTATTGTGTCATTGTCCGGGTCATATACTCGTACAAACCGCATGTCTTCAGGGTAGAGTTTACTTGACCTATATCCGGTGACCCGAATCCGGGAGTCTTCTAAGATGCCGGATTTTGCGTCAGGGATTTCCATTTGCTCAACGGTCATGAACTTCATGTTCTCTTTCGGACGTGATACCCAGAAGGCCTGTGACTGATGGAACTTTAACAATGCTTTGAAGTCCACATACGCCTTGTCCATCACATAAAAGGCGAATGGTTCCGGTGTGAGCATATCGAGTTCGTTGCTGTCATGCCATTTTCCGTCAGTGATATGGATGTTGGCCGGTATACTGCCACGCAAATCAAGCAATGTGTGCATCTTGACAGCTCCTTTGCTGTATTTGCCCAATGCCCATGCTGCGAGTCTTATGCTGGTTGATATGGTTGTGGAGTCCAACGCATAGATTACATTGTCTATGGTTATCTCGGATAGCTTGACCTTTGAATACATGGGTCTTACCAATCCTATGAGATAAATCCCCAACCCCTCAAAAATACGATAATCCCGGCTTTCGTTGGCACGTGACAACGATGTGTGGTTAACTGTTTTTCGAAAACCGAGATGATATAGAATTTTTGAGTGAGCCTCTAGACATAAGCATATGTCGCGTAGCGAATCACACCCTGTCAACTGCCCGAAGAGCAGATGAAGGAGGTGATTGTAACTATTGAGATTCTTTGCATGCCAATCTCCTTTATACAACCTTACAAGTTTATCGAACTGGTAGCGTGGTATAAACTCGATTACCTGAGAGAAAACATACTTGCCCTGATTCATAGTCTTGATGCATTGGAACAGCAAGGCTAATAAATCAATTTCAAATCAAAAAATCAATGAACTCTTGTATTTGACTAAATACTAATATTTTAATAACAGTGGTTGGATTTTTATCGCACCACTATTAGTGTAAAAGTAAAAAAATATCTTCTCTTTCAACCCTTTTCGGTGAGATTGTTCGCTATTTTGCGTTCGACCTCTGTCAAACAGCTGTTCGACCCGGGTCAGACAGCTGTTTGACAGAGGTCGGACAGGTGTCCGACGAGGGTCGAACGCAAAAAATCTTATGAAGAAAGTATCTTTTCCTGCTTACCCTCCGGGAAATGGAAGTTACCCGGCGGGAAAATGGAGGCGGTTCGGAGGGTCGTTACCAATTTACTGTTTGTTTCGTGTTTGTAGGGCCGTTCACACAGAGTTTCCCGTTTTCATCAAAATACAGACGATCTATGCATACCACGCGGTTCCAATTCGGTTTTTTGCAATGTGCATCGGCGTGACGATGATACACAATGTAAAGGTCACCGTCAGGTGCTTCCACAATTGAGTTATGGCCGGGAGAGGAGATGCCTTTCGAGAGGTCTGTGGTCATCAATGGATTGCTTTCCTCCTTTACCCAAGGCCCGAGTGGTTGGCTGGCAGTCGATACACCCACTCCATAAAATCCGTATCCCGTGTCGTTACCCGAATAGGTCATGTAATAACGGCCTTCCCTTTTGAAAACGAAAGCCCCTTCGTTACAGCGGTTTCGTTCCCAGTTTACCCGTTCCCAATCTTGGGAGGCTCCGGAAACGAAGACCGGTTCACCTTCCAATCCGGAAAGATCTTTTTTTAGTTTTGCAGCGTACAGCTCGCCTGTCGTCAGTGAGTCTTGCATACCGTTCTTGCTGTAATAGATGTAAGGCGTGCTGTCATTGTCTACAAAAATATCTGCATCAATGGCCGAATATCCCAAGTCGAACCACGGCGCGTAGAGGTCTCTGAATGGCCCTTCCGGTTTGTCGCTTACCGCCAGACAGGTCAGCAACATATTCCTGTCGTTGAAATAGCAGCTGTATGTTAGATAGAATTTCCCCTTGTAATATTTGACTTCGGGGGCCCAGAAGTTGGAAGAACCCGGATGGTCGACCGGTTTCCGATACAGCACATTGTTGTATTTCCATGTAATCAGGTCGGAAGAAACATAACAGACAAATCCTGCTCCGTCAGGCAAATCGGCTGTTCCCGTCATATAATACAGGTTGTCATGTTTGTACACAAAAGGATCCGCAAGAGCCAATGCGGTACTGTCTGTGGTTAACAATGGATTTGTGTAAGTACGTTTCGTTGCCTTTTCCGTCGATTCTTTACAGCCTGCAAGTAGGCAAATGCTTAGTAACAAGAGAAAATAAATCTGTTTCATATCGTAGTAATTAGTAATTATGTGCAGTGTATCCTTGATATCGAATGATTGCAAAAGTAGTAAAACCCATGAATGTAGACAAGTTCCTCCATTCTTTTTTGATTATTTTCTAAAAACTGACAATCGCTGTGAGTAATTTTTCTTTCTCGTCCGTTGTGTCTTATGTAAAGGGTAAGAAAGAGCATGAGCGAAGAAAAAGAATATTCAGCATTAATCATCGAATACTTGCAAAACCGGTTGCGAGGACAGGAGTTGGATGAGTTCTATGTCTGGGTGAACGAGAGTGCGGAAAACAAACGTCTGTTTTTCGAGGTAAAAGCCGTTTATGATGCTTGCAAACCGTTGCGCACGGATGCCGAAGTGCAGGCAAGTTGGCAGCGGCTTCTGGAGAAACGCAAGTCCGTTCGTCCTTTTAGGAAATTCTCTCTAATTAAACGCATAAGTGCTTATGCGGCAATCGCGATTATTGCGATTGCCGTCACTACGGTTTACTTTTATACCGTTGCGGACCGGGAAACGGTGGTTACCCGCTATGTGGGGGGCGACGGTTTGGAGGCGGATGTCGTCGTCTTGCCGGATGGCACCCGCGTCAGTTTGGGGTCGCGTACCTCTTTTTCTTATGATTCGCATTATGGGAAAAACAACCGGGTCGTTTACCTGGAAGGCGAAGCCTATTTTGAAGTGGCCAAAGACAAAAATAAACCTTTTGTCGTCGAAACCAAAGAGCAGTCTATCGAGGCGCTCGGTACGAAATTCAATGTAACCGCCTATCCGGAAGATTCGCTTCTTGTCACGACTTTGTTGGAAGGGGCGGTTCGGCTGACCAATCATACCGCTTCCGGGGCGACCGTCCTGCAACCTGATGAGCAGCTTATTTATAACAAAAATACCCAATCCATGCTTCAGCAACGGGTGGATGCTGCCCAGTATGCTTCGTGGACAACGGGTTATTACTATTTCCCGGAACAGAGTCTGGAGGCCATCCTGTATCGGCTGAGCCATGTGTATGGCGTGCGGTTTACTGTTCAGTCGGAGGCCTTGAATCGCCGGATGTTTACAGGGACGTTCTATCGCGGGCAAAGCATGAAGGAAATTATGGAGATTATTCGTCTGGCGATCCCGATTCGTTATGAAATCGACGACCACCATGTGATAATTGCTGAAAAATAGAGTATAAACCTTGTTAATCAGAAAGCCTATGAATACCAGTTAGAATTGGGAAAAGAAAAAAGAAGAGAAAATCTTGCCGGATCTTCTCTTCTAAAAATGAGATCAATTAAACTCCCATTGCCGTGGGAAAGTGTTTAATCTTCAAACATTCAAAAATATGAATAATCGACGAATGGTAGTTTCTCGTCACCTGAAAAGAACTATAAAAATCATGAAATTAACGGTGTTAATGTTGACCGTTTGCCTGTCCGGCGTTTTTGCGTCCACCTATGCGCAAACGGCTACACTGAATGTCTCCGCAAAAAACGAGACCTTGGAGAACGTATTGAAACAGATAGAAAAACAATCCGAATTCCTGTTTTTCTATAACTTGGAAGACATCAACAAAGATGTAAAAATCTCAGTCAATGCCAAAGAAGCCAATATCCAAACCGTATTGGATGTAATCACCAAACAGACAGGCTTGAAGTATACGATTAGGGATCGGCATATTGTGTTGACGTCGGGGAATGATACTACTTCTGTTCCGTCATTTGCCAAATCCCAACAGACACGCAAAGTGACGGGTAAAGTGACAGACGATTTGGGACCTGTGGCTGGTGCAAACGTCGTGGAAAAAGGAACATCAAACGGAACGATTACAGACTCAGAAGGTGTATTCTCTTTGGAAGTTGCTCCCGATGCTGTGTTGGAAGTTTCTTATATCGGATACACCTCTGTTGTTGTGCCGGTTAAAGGGAATAACTTCTTAGCAATTAGGATGGAAGAAGATATGGAAGTGCTGGACGAGGTGGTCGTTGTCGGTTACGGGACCCAAAAAAAAGCAAACTTAAGTGGTGCGGTAGAGACCGTAACAGCCAAAGCACTAGAAAACCGTTCAACCAATAATGTAGGACTTGCTTTGCAGGGGTTAGTGCCAAACTTGTCTGTCTCTCCGAACGGTGGCCAAGCTGATGCAACCCCTTCTTTCAATATTCGAGGTGAAACTTCTATCAATGGAGGAGAACCGTTGATCCTAGTGGACGGGATTCCGACAAGCGCGGCAGATTTTAGTCGAATGAATTCAATGGATATCGAGAATATCTCTGTATTGAAAGATGCAGCCTCTGCAGCTATTTATGGAGCACGGGCATCGTTCGGTGTGATTTTGGTAACAACGAAGAAAGGGAAAGGAGAGAAGTTGACGGTACAATTTAATAATAATTTTAATGTCCGTAAGTTAGGACGCATGCCTAAATTCGTATTGAATCCTTATATTCAAGCAAGTTATAAGAAAATCATGGGGCAACCTTGGTATGACTATTATACAGACGAAGAAGTCGCCTATGCACAACAACGAGTAGAAGATCCTTCTTTGCCGGAGACTATTATCAGTACGAATAACCCGAGCCAATATACCTATCTGGGAGCAACAGACTGGTATGATGAAATTTTTGATGATTTGGGTATTTCACATTCACATAACCTGAGTGTGTCTGGGGCAACAAAAAAGGTTTCTTATTACTTAGGAACGGAATATTACGGGGAATCGGGGTTGCTGGCTTACAATAAAGACCAATACAGCCGTTTCAACGTGAGAAGTAAGGTTGAATATCAATTAGCAGATTGGTTGAAATTAGGAAATAATACAGCTTTGACTTATTACCGTTATGATAGGCCAACTCAGTTTGACGATTGGATTTTTGCAACTTTACTGGAATCGAATGTATTGTATCCGGTTTATAACCCAGACGGTAGCTTTACGCAAGAAGGTGCACAAACCGTAGGGGCTTTGTTATATGGAGGTGATTCAACTAGCAAAAATACAAATGTGTATACTCAATTTACAGCACAGGCTGATTTGGTGGAAGATGTGTGGTCTATAAAGGCGGATTTCACAGCAAAGATTGATGAGACTAGACAAAATACTT
>CALUTX010000130.1 GCA_944323815.1 uncultured Parabacteroides sp.
ATCTTCGGCATCCAAGTCCGGGATGTCGTGTTCCTCTAATAAATCTGCCGGATATTTGGAGATATAGAGGGAATGTTCATCCACAGAAGCGAAAACAGGCTCGTTCCCTTTCAGACTCAAATAAGCGTGGTCCGCACAGCGAATCGAGATGTCGGGATGCATCGTTTCGTTTCGCTTATCGTAAAGAGCCAGACGGGTATCTTTTTCCTTCTCCTGCTGATTACTATGCGTATGAACCGTATAAGAGATAAAAAGATAATCCGCCGTTTCAAAGAAGTTCGACACCTGTATCCGCACGCCTTCTATCGGGTCTTTCGTCGCGAAATCGCCCACCACCTCTTGCTCCGCATAGCTGTATTTATAAGAACCGATGTCCAACAGATAATGGGGCGTCAATTTTGTCCCGTCGAAAGCATAGACGGTATCATTGAAATAGTGATAGAGATAGGTTGCACCTTTCAGAGGGTAAATGAAGGTTTCGCCAATAAAGGCTTCTCTCCCCATCTCCCGGTCGCGAAAGCTGATGGTGTCCAACTTCCCGGTAGCCAAATCGCAAGCGAAAAGGTCGGGCGACACGCTGTTGTAAACCACCCACAGGTAATCGGCATCGACCAATTGCTCGACAGCCCCCAGCAAGCAGGAATCGTTTGTTTCCAGCAGAATCATCTTGACAGAAGCGTTTAGTTCCTCTTGTTGCAACACTTCGGCTGCGGGCTTAGACTGCACTTCCCTCAGTGTAATCGTCTTTAGCCCGGAGGAAGAAGGTGTCGTTGAGCAAGCAACGGCAGCAAAAAGAAATAGGATGTAAACCAAATGCTTCATTCTTAATTGCTTTATGAGAAAGAATAATCAATCTATATATCAACGCATCCGCACTCCTTTTATTGCCTTGCCGATTAAAAAGAAAACAACGAGGACGAGGATGATGAAGGCGCCCGAAGGAATGTTGAGAAAATAAGAAAGGAAAAGACCGGCTACGCAGCCAAGAAAGCCGAGAAGGATGCTGCCGAGGATGATTTTGCGGAAGTCCGCCGTCAGGAGGTTGACGGTAATTTGGGGCAGTGTCAGAAGGCTTATCAGCAGCATGATACCGACGAGCCGGATGGAGAGCACAATGGTCACGGCAATGAGGCACATCATCCCATATTCAATCCAACGGACAGGCAGCCCTTGCGTCCGGGCAAAGTCGCGGTCGAAGGCGACGTACACGATTTCCCGAAGAAAGAGTCCAAAGAGCACGACCAGCGCGATAGCCAGCAGAGTGATGGCGACCAAGTCGCCCTGCGTGATGGTCAGGATGTTACCGAAGAGATAGGCGGTGAGGTTGGGCGCATAACCGGGGGTGAGGAAGATGAAGATGACACCCAATGCCATGCCCAACGACCAGACGGCGGCGATAGCCGAATCTTCGCGCACGCTCTGCGACCGGCTTGCCCACTCGACGCCGAACGCCGAGAGCACAGCAAACACCATCGCCATCCCAATGGGATTCATTCCCAGATAGAAACCCAGTCCCAGACCGCCGAAAGAGGCGTGCGTGATGCCGCCGCTGATGAAGACGAGCCGCCGGGCGACGATGTAAGTGCCCACGATGCCGCAGGCGACGGCTGTCAGCAGGCTGCCCAGCAGGGCGTGTTGGAAAAAGCTGTATTGCAGTAATTCTGTCATAAACAAGTCAGTGTATCCGTCGTTCGCCGACAATCAAGAAGGCTTCGTCTTTCAGCGCATCGGGCAGATTGACCGCTCGCAGCTGGAGGCTGCGCAACCAGCCGGCCACTTCGGTGTCTTTGAGCGTGTAGAGCACGTCGCGGAACTCGTCGACCGCCGCGTCGTCATAGGCGTCGGCAGCCGTCCCTCGGAAGCGGTCGAGCTCCTCATCATCATAATATTCAATCTTCTTACTGACGGCTGCCAGCAGGCTGTCGCGTTCGCACACTTCGTGTTGTCCGCAGCATTCACCCTCGACCGCCAGCTCTTTCGGCTCGGGGATTTCGGTGATTTCGCCGCGTTCCAGCATCCGTTGCAGCTTCCGATTACGGAAATAGCCTGCAATGGCTGCAATCATTCCTAAAACAACAATTCCTATCAGTAGATACCACATATCGCGTCCTTTATGCTTCGTTTTCTGTTTGGCTTTCAATCGTGAAACCGGCCGCTTGCAAATCGTCCCAGAAACGGGGATAACTCTTGCTGACGACCTGCGGGTCGGCAATCTCGATTCCCTCTTTCCGGACCAACGCGGCGGGCGCGAACGCCATTGCCATCCGATGGTCTTCGTAGGTCGCGATGACCGGCTGCGCTTCCGGCTCGCAGCGCGCGCCGTCCCACGCAAGGACGCCGGTCCCGTTGTCTGTCAGCAGATAGCCCAGTTTACGCAGCTCTGTTTTCAACGCTTCGATGCGGTCGGTTTCCTTGATGCGCAGGCTTTGCAGGCCGGTGAAATGGAAGGGAACGCCCAGCATCGCGCAGGTGACGACGAAGGTCTGCGCCAAGTCCGGCTCGTTGACAAAATCATAGTGCAGTTTCTTCGTCTCGTGTTGCACTTGCTTCAAAGACACCCCTTGCGCCCTGTAGTCTGTCCGGACACCGAGCCGGGCAAACAACGCAGCCCCGGCTGCATCGCCCTGCAAACTGTTTTTGAACAGTCCCGACAGCTCGACCTCCGCGCCGCGCGACAGGGCAGCCATCTCGTACCAGTAAGAGGCCGCGCTCCAGTCGGACTCGACGGTGAAGGGAACGGGCGTATAACTTTGAGGCCGCACGCGGATGGTCGCGCCTTCCCACGTTGCCTGCACGCCGTATTGTGCCATCAGTTGCAAGGTCAGGCGGATATAGGGTTTCGAGATGACGTTTCCCTCCAGATGCAGGGTCAAGCCCTTCTCCATCGTCGGGGCAATCATCAGGAGCGCCGAGATGTATTGCGAACTGACGCTGCCCGAGAGCGAGATTTCACCTCCTTGCAGCGCACTGCCGAAAATGCGCAGGGGCGGATATCCTTCTTTGTCGATATATTCGACACGCGCCCCCAAAGCGTTCAACGCATCGACCAGGATTTTAATCGGGCGGTTCCGCATCCGCTCCGTTCCGGTGATAGTCCATTCACCCACAATCTTGGACAGGAAAGCGGTCAGGAAGCGCATCGCCGTACCGGCCGCGTGGATGTCGAAGTCGCGGTCGTTCGAGTTCAGTGCCTTGACCATCACTTCCGTATCATCGCAATCTGAAAGATTCTCTATCTCATAAGGGCTGTAGCTCAACGCGTTGAGGATGAGTGCCCGGTTACTGATGCTCTTCGATGCAGGCAGTTTGACAGACGCTTTCAGCGTCGTCGGAGCAGTTATCTTGTATTTCATTTGATGCTTTGATTAATGGCGTACAAAAATAGAGAATTTCTCATTGGGATACAAATTGTATCGTGACCGGCCCCAGCAGTCCGGAGGGTTCCAGCGGGATTTCGGGGCGAGGCCGCCCTGCGAAGTCGTTTTTGAGGATGATGTTTGTCCGGGTATAACGCTTCGGGCCGGTGTTCAGCTCGTCCCCGGCCACGCGGTTGTACCAAGAGTTGGTCACTTCTATTGCCACATGGTTTTCACCTTGTTGCAAAGCGTCAGTGATTTCTATGCGGAACGGCTTTGTCCACGTAATGCCAAGCTCTTTTCTGTTGAGACAGACGGAAGCGATACCGACATCTTTCACGTTTTCAAGTTGAATAAAATAACGAGCAGACGGCAATGGAGTAAAATCTGTCACAAAAGATTTTTCATAACGTGCCGTGCCGGAATAGTATTTGATTCCCGGTTCGGAAGAGGTTGTCCAATCGGTCAGTTTCGGGAAGACAACACTTTCCGGGCCGCCCCAAGCGGGGTCGAAATGCACAGTCCAAGCACCTGCCAAGGTTTGCACAGGCTGATAGTCCGGCATGTTGGCTCGTTCTGTCCCCTGCTCCTTCGGGCTAATGGGCTGGTGGAAGACGACGAAAAGAGAGGCATAAGGTTCCAGCGTAAGGGGCACGGTTGTCCCCGATGGCTGCTGTTCGAATGCCTTCGCTTCTGTGATTTCACCCGTGACGGCGTCCCACAGTTCCGGTTGCAGGCCATTGACACGGAAATGGGCGCGGATGGCTCTCCGCTCTGCCGTTTGATTGCTCACGAAGTAGATGTGTGACGAATCGTTCCGGTAGTGAATGTATTCAAAATCCGCCTGATTGGGAGCATCCGTCAGGCTAAAGTCCGGCGACAGATTTTGCGCAAGCAGCCATTCCCGGGCTGTTTGTCCCCAAGCGATGCGTCCTTTTCCATAGGCTTGCTGGCCGACAGAATCGGGAGTTGTTCCCCAAAGTTTATCGGCTATTTGCTTGAATTCCGCAGCACATTCTGTCCCTCCCACCAAAGAAACCGCTTTCAAAGGCTTGGGACCAAGGATGCAAGCTCCAGCCGAGGCCAAAGACTCGACCTTTTTCAATGCGGCAAGCGAGAGCACGCGATGGCCGGGCAAAACCAGCACACGGTAAGCGCAGCCGCTTGGCGTTGTCACATAGCCGTCTTTCACCGTGAGCTGGAGCAAGATAGTTTCATCCGTCACATCATAATCAAATCCCGGCAAGGCTCCGGGCAGGTCGGCTTGTTTGAATGGATAGACATTCGGGACATGGTCGCCGTAATAATAAAGAACATCGGCTTCGAACTTGCCTGTCTGCGCCAGCATCTGTACACGCCTCAGATAGTCGATGAACGGGGCCGACTGCTGCCACCACGTGAGGCGCGGGTTGATGTGCGTGCCGGCAAAATACTCTTGTCCCGGTATCCCTTCGGAGGCAGGCGAGCAAGTGAATGTATGGAGATAGACCCGATTTAACCCGGCACAGACTTCATGGTCGAACGCCGGTTTCTGGTCGTGCCACAATTCGTCGTTCCAATGCGGGCCAATGGTCGTAAAAGATTCGGCTCCCACAATCGGTTTCCCGTAAATGTGGGCGGCAGAAGAGGCCTGTTTGATGAAAAAACGATCGTGTACGCGTGGTCGGTGTGGTGACGGGGCCCAGAATTCGCTCATCATGATGTCGCTGAAACCGTAGTTTTTGATTCCGTCGAACGGCCCGGCATGAGGCCCGGCGGATTCAGGCAGAATGCCCATGTGATGGGCGTGTGCATATTCGGCGAAACGTTTATAATGGTGCGTCGCTATCAGGTGTCCGATGGTTTTCCGGAAATCGGCAAGGAAAGCGTTCGAGGTGTCAATGTCTTTCACAATATGCCCGGCAACGAGCGGAAGGAACGGTTTGAGGTCATATCCGCAATAGGCGGAAAACTCGTTCGCGAAAGCGTCTGTCCAATTCATCCCGCCGCATTCCCAGCTGTCGGTTTCCATATATTTCAATGTAGACCCGACGTGCCGTTCGCCGGCTGCCTGGAGAATCGGGGCAATGACTGTTTCCCAATAATAATCGAATGCTTCCGGGCTCATGTAGTCCATCACGTTCCCTGTCCAGCTTCGGCTCGCGGTCGAGATGGCGGCCCGCGTACAAGTATATCCAATGCGCAAGATCGTCCATGTGCCCGCCGGTGCATCTGCCCAGTCGAGCTGTCCGTCTGCATTCATTTGCGCCGTGAGGTCAATCACTTGCGCGGGATCGATTTGATAGATTGGTTTTGTGCGTTTCTCTTTTCCTTTTCCGGCCTGCTGGCTGTTTTCCAACAAAATACGGCTGTCGGACGCCGAGCCGCCCAATTCATGAAATCCCAGCTTCAGGTCTAATTGGCTGATGCCTTCATGAACCTGCTTCGAGTTATCCGAAGGGAAGGCGAGTACGGCGATGTCCCGATAAAAATCCTTGTTTGTCTGCGGCTGGTCGAGCTGAAGTTTGAGCGGCTGGCCGCCAGCGACCTGCTGTTCGGTGTAGGTCAGTTGTTTGGCGGCATATTGCGGAGTGATGCAGGGACCGCCCAAGTTCCATCCGCTTTGGACATTGAAGCTGATTTCCAGCCCCAATCGCTTGGCTTCGTCAAGCGCATAAACAAACAGGTCTATCCACTCTTGACTGCCGAACTGCGGCCCGGGTGTGACGCCTCGATTTCCCCGTTGGTCGTCACCGCCGGCATCGACAATCGTGGCTCCTTGAAAATGGCGGGCTTTCATCGCTTCGAGGTCGCTTTTGATGGCTTCGCGGGTCACGTTTCCATTGAGCCACCACCACCAGCAGTTTATTCCATACTCCTGCGGCGGTTGGGAGAAGTGTTTCTTCAGAAACTGATAATCTGTGGGGGATTGGGCCTCATTATTTTTGCCTGCGTCCGTGCAACTATTTGTAAGCAGTGTGGCAAAAACGGTTGCCACACAAGTGATTGTTTTTCTCCAACTCATCTGTTTTCGCATTGATTAACTTGATTAGATTAGATTTATACAAAGTAAGCGATTAAATTTTAAAAGACAAAGCGTTTTCGGTTTGTTTTGCTTTCAACAACTGAAAACCGATCCGACAAAACAAACACTTCTTCTTCTCGCAATATTCCCGTTTCAGTTGGATGAGGGCTTGCGTGTCGCCGGCGTGGCGGACTGTGATGCCAGCCTGGCAAAAATGGGAAACGATAGTATTCTTTTCCGGTCGGATACGCTCTAAGATTTGAATGGCACGCTCGCAATATTCGGGGCGTTTATGATGCTGGCCATAGACGAAAAACATCGGTGCGACGGTGTTGATAAGCAGGATGTCCAGCGCCTTGTCGCCGATGGTTTTATCTTTATACGGAGAGGCGTAGCGGAAATGATAATGCGTTTCCCAGTAAACAAACGGAGATAGCCGGAAGGCATCTTTCATTTCCCGCAGGTTATGGGCTTCAAGAAGGGAAGAAAAGAGCGTGTCGTGATGCACCCAAATAGTGGCCAACTGTGCAATCCGCAAATAGGGGAAATTATCCGGACGTGTCCGAAGGTTTTTGAAAAGGTGCCGTCCGACAGGTGTGAGCTTGTATTTGTGGCGGAGAAAATCATATTCTTGTTGAAGCAAACGGTAGTAGCGGTCATCGTTTGCCTCTTCCAACATGCCGGCCTGCCCGAAAAACAGCGCCTCAATTTGCGTATGGCTGTTCCGTTGTTTTTGTATGCAGCGGAAGGGAATGCTTTTGGCCAATTGTTCAAACGCATCGCTGTTTGTCCCAAATCCGAAGTTCCGGCTTAAGATGATGTAAAACACCTCGTTCCAATCATTTTGGTAGTGGGTTAATAAACATGCGATTTCTTGCGTTTTCCGCTCCAGCCGTTCGCTTAGCAGAGAAGCCATCCAGCCGGTCAGATGCAACGGTTCGATTTGGCGGATGGCGTCGAAACAGGGGAAAGCCGTTTCTCTGTGAAGCAACCAGTCGATACTGCGGGAGACTTTCTCGGGTACGGGCAGGATGATTTGCGGAATCCGATTGCCATCACTTCGCGAGGGCTGATAATCCGACTCGCCGACGACATGCAGAATAATCGTGTCATAGGCTTTGTCTGTATCATGGTGATGAAGCAGCCAGTCGGATGCTTTCTCGTGAATTTCCACACTTCCGGCCCATACGGTTCCGTCTAATTTTATTTTTGCGTTGAAAAAATCCGGACCAGCGTCTTCATTCTGAATGCCAGGATCGATGATTTCAAGTGTTTGCCCCTCTGTCGTGGCAAGGGGAGCGGGAGCATACAATTTGTATTTCCAAACATAATGCAATAAACGTTCCATCTTTTCCAAAGTTAAGATTTTTACTTTCCAAAGGTAAGGATACTTTTCTACGAGTATTTGTCTTCGCAACTCTTTAACTTGACAAAGAGTTATTAAACAGGGAGTTTTTGAATTTCTTCGAGCGTCAGCCCCGTGTATTTAACGATAACTTCTGCAGGAATTCCATCCGCTTTCATTTGAGTGGCGATTTGGAGTTTTCCTTGTTTGCGTCCCTCTTCACGTCCTTGTTTACGCCCTTTTTCATGCCCTTTTTTCCATCCCTGCTCACTTCCCTTTTGAAATCCTTTTTGAAAACCTTTCTCGCGTCCTTTGATAAGGGCAAAATCAATCGTGTTTTTCCAGTCGCGATAAATTTTAAGGCTTTCTTCGTAAGACTCATATTCTTCGACAGAGAATTTAGCTATCTCAGCC
>CALUTX010000131.1 GCA_944323815.1 uncultured Parabacteroides sp.
AATAGAAGAAAATCTTAAAACAGCGACGGCGTTTATACAATCGCCACCGCTGATTGTATAAACGCCGTCGCTGTTTATACGATTGCCGCTGTTGATTTGAAAATTGCTGCGGAGGAAATTTTATTTCCCTTCCCCCTGTTTGGACTTTCCCTCCGGGTATTTAAGTATTTATCGGAACATATAACCGAGAGATAAAGTCACATTGTTTTGGTAAAGTGCCGATTCGCCTTCCCGTTCTACGGAACGGCGGTCTAATGTGCCGCAAAGGGCACCCACGGAAAAGAAATAGCGGCGATAATCGACCCGCAGACCGACATTCACTCCCAAATCAAACGTCTTCAAATCGGCTTCTTTCGTCTGCCCAAAATGAATATCCACGTTCTGGTTTTCCGTTTTCATCTTTCCAAAGAGCGAGAAATCAAAAGCCGGTCCCAAGAAAACACCCAGACGTACATCGTCTAAAACAAATGTATAGGCAAGATTCACCGGAACCTGAATCGAATAGTAGTTGCATTTGTTAAACGAATTGCGTGCTCCCTCGACCTGAAAGTTCGAGATAAAAGAGCCGCCTTGATTCACAAATGCCAATTCCGGACGCAAGGATAATCCTTTGTACAAAGGGATGTCGGCCAAACCTGCCACACTGAAACCAAATCGTGCACCCGCGTTATTCGTCCCTTCCACTTTTTGAATCAAAGCCGAATAAGCGCCGCCGACACGGACGCCAAAAGAAACCTGCCCGAATGCAGGCAAAGCCAACATGATAGACAAAACTGCTGTATAGATTCGCTTGTTCATACGAATTTCTTTTTTACTTATGGAGAAGCAAATATAGAGAAAATTCTAAAATAACTTGTACCTTTATCGACCAAATAGAGAGAATCAGACATGGAACCATTTGTTCATTTACACGTACATACACAATATTCACTGTTGGACGGACAGGCCTCCATCGATGCCTTGCTTGACAAAGCGCAAAAAGACGGCATGCGGGCCATTGCCGTGACCGACCACGGCGTCATGTTCGGCATCAAAGAGTTCTTCAACAAAGTATCCAAGAAGAACGGCAAACCGCTGGGCGCCATCAAAGATTATGAAAAGGAGTTGAAGGCGTTACAGGCCAAAGCGGAATTGACCGCCGAAGAGCAGGCGCGGTTAACCGAGATTCCGACCCTGATTGAAGAGGAACGGAAAAAGGTGTTCAAACCCATTTTCGGCTGCGAATGCTATTGCGCGCGTCACGGACGACACAGCAAGCTCGCTTCGCAAGACGACCGCAGCGGTTGGCACCTGATTGTCCTCGCCAAGACGCTGAAAGGCTATAAGAACCTCATCAAAATGGTTTCCCTTTCGTGGACAGAAGGATTCTACGGACGCCCGCGCATCGACAAGGAGTTGTTGGAGAAATACCACGAAGATTTGATTGTCTGCTCAGCCTGCATTGGTGGCGAGATTCCGCAATTGATTTTGCGCGGACAAATCGACAAGGCGGAAGAGTCGCTCCTTTGGTTCAAAAATCTCTTTGGCGACGATTACTATCTGGAAATCCAGCGTCACGAAACGCATGACCCGACAGCCGCCCAAGATACCTATCCGAAGCAGGTAGCGGTCAATAAGGTCATCCTCGAATTGGCGCGGAAGCACAACGTCAAAGTCATCGCGACGAACGATGTTCACTTTGTCAATGCCGAGGATGCCGAAGCCCATGATCGCCTTATCTGTCTCAGTACGGGCAAAGACCTCGACGACCCGACGCGAATGCGCTACACCAAGCAGGAATGGATGAAGACGACCGCCGAAATGAACGCCATCTTCTCGGATGTACCCGAAGCATTGTGCAATACGCTTGAGATAGCCGACAAAGTAACGTTTTATTCCATCGACCACGGCCCCATTATGCCTACTTTCGCCATTCCGGAAGATTTCGGGACGGAAGAGGAATACCGGAAGAAATTCACCGAGCAGGATTTGTTTGACGAGTTTACACGCGACGAAAACGGGAACGTGGTATTGAGCGAAGAGGCGGCACAAGCCAAAATCGAAAAGCTGGGCGGTTACGACAAGCTCTATCGCATCAAGCTGGAGGCTGATTATTTGAAGAAACTGACGTATGACGGCGCAAAAATCTGTTACGGCGACCAATTGACGGACGAAGTAAAAGAACGGTTGAACTTCGAACTCCACATCATGAAGACGATGGGTTTCCCCGGTTACTTCCTGATTGTGCAAGACTTCATCCGGGCGGCACGCGAAGAGTTGGGCGTTTCCGTCGGGCCGGGGCGTGGTTCGGCTGCGGGTTCGGCTGTCGCCTATTGTTTGGGGATTACGCGCATCGACCCGATTAAATATGACCTGCTGTTCGAGCGTTTCCTGAATCCGGACCGTATTTCTCTCCCCGATATTGATACCGACTTCGACGACGACGGGCGTGGCGAAGTGTTGCGTTGGGTTACCGATAAATATGGCGCGGAGCGCGTGGCGCACATCATCACATACGGAACGATGGCGACGAAATCGGCTATCAAGGATGTTGCCCGCGTCGAGAAGCTGCCGCTGGCCGAATCGAACCGGTTGGCGAAGCTGGTTCCGGACAAGATTCCGGATATGAAGAAATTCAAGTTGAAAGATGCCATCAATTATGTGCCCGAACTGAAAGAGGCGGCCAGCAGCAACGATGTGCTTGTCCGTGACACGCTCAAATATGCCCAAATGTTGGAAGGGAATGTCCGTAACACGGGTGTCCATGCCTGCGGTGTCATCATCGGACGGTATGACATCTCGGACGTCGTGCCGGTCAGCACGGCCAAAGACAAAGATTCCGGCGAGGAAATGCTGGTCACGCAATATGAAGGCTCTGTCATCGAGGAGACTGGCCTAATCAAGATGGACTTTTTGGGATTGAAAACCCTCTCCATTATCAAAGAGGCCGTTGAAAACATCAAGCAGACCACCGGAGAGGATTTGGACATCGACCATATCAGCCTCGAAGACCCGGCCACCTATAAGTTGTATTGCGAAGGGAAAACCACCGGCACGTTCCAGTTCGAGTCCGCCGGTATGCAGAAATACCTGAAGGAATTGCAGCCCTCCAAGTTTGAAGACCTCATCGCGATGAACGCGCTCTATCGTCCCGGGCCTATGGACTATATCCCCTCCTTCATCGCCCGTAAACAGGGAAAAGAGGAAATCAAGTACGACATTCCGGTGATGGAACGCTATCTGAAAGATACCTACGGCATCACGGTCTACCAAGAGCAGGTGATGCTTCTCTCTCGCCTGCTGGCCAACTTCACCCGCGGCGAGAGCGATGCGCTTCGGAAGGCGATGGGAAAGAAACTCATCGACAAGATGAACGCCCTCAAGACCAAGTTCATGAGCGGCGGCCAGGCGAATGGCTACGACGAAGCGACTTTGCAGAAAATCTGGTCGGACTGGGAGAAATTTGCCTCCTACGCCTTCAATAAAAGCCACGCGACTTGCTATTCGTGGGTCGCTTATCAGACTGCCTACCTGAAGGCGAACTATCCGTCTGAGTACATGGCGGCTGTGCTCAGCCGAAGCCTCTCCAACATTACCGACATCACCAAATTCATGGACGAATGTAAGGCGATGGGCATTCAGGTGCTGGGTCCCGACGTGAACGAATCGTTCCTGAAGTTCAGCGTAGACAAAAACAAAAACATCCGTTTCGGTCTGGGAGCCGTCAAAGGCGTCGGCGAGTCGGCCGTGCAGAACATCATCGACGAGCGGAAGAAAAACGGCCCGTTCAAAAGCATTTTCGATTTCGTCGAACGGGTCAACCTGACCGCCTGCAACAAGAAGAACATCGAATCGTTGGCTTTGGCCGGCTCTTTCGACAACCTCGGCATCCAGCGCGAGCAATTTTTTGCCGACAATGGGAAAGGCGAAACCTTTATGGATACATTGGTCCGGTACGGAAACAAATATCAAGCCGACAAATTCACCGCTACCAACTCCTTATTTGGCGGCGATGATTTTGTGGCGATTGCCAAGCCCGAAATTCCGAAATGCGAGGCGTGGAGCGTACTCGAGCGGTTGAACAAAGAGAAAGAACTGGTCGGCATCTACCTTTCCGCGCATCCGTTGGACGATTACCGCATCATTCTGACCTATGTCTGCAACACCGGTATGGCTGAAATCAACGACAAAGAAAGTCTGCTCGGCCGGGAGCTCCTTTTCGGGGGAATCGTCACCGATTATCGCGAAGGGATGACCAAGAAAGGGTCGCCCTATGGCATCATCAAGGTCGAAGACTTCACCGGCAGCGGCGAAATCGCCCTTTTCGGCAAAGATTATGTCGATTACGCCAAGTTTGGCAAGCGAGGGATGTACCTGCTTATCCGTGCCCGCGTAGAAGACCGTTATAACTCCGGTCGATTGACCCTCAGCATCGGTTCCATCCAGTTGCTGCAAGAAGAGAAAGACCGTCTCATTGAGCGAATCAACATTACGCTCCCCATCCACGAGCTGGACGAGCCGACCGTCAACGAGCTTTCCTCGCTCATCAAATCCAACCCGGGGACAAGCCTGCTTTACTTCAAGGTGGTGGACAGCGAGCACAACGTGACGCAAAATTTCTACGCCCAAAACATCCGTGTGAACGTCACTCGCGATTTGGTGGAATTCCTGAAAGAGAACGAAAGCATCGACTTCAAAATTAATTGATAAGTTACGTTGCGGGAAAGAAAGATTTTGTACTTTTGTGACACTTTGAACGATTGGAAATAACGAAATCATTAATCAAAAAATAGAAATATGGCACTACAAGTTACAGATGCAAATTTCAACGAGTTGGTAAACTCTGGTAAGCCCATGGTATTGGATTTTTGGGCGGAATGGTGCGGCCCCTGCCGCATGGTTGCACCGATTATCGACGAGCTGGCCGCCGAATATGAAGGCCGCGTCATCATCGGGAAAATGGATGTAGACAACAACAACGACGTTGTTGCGCAGTTCGGTATCCGAAACATCCCCACCATCATCTTTTTCAAAGATGGCAAGCCGGTAGACAAACAAGTCGGCGCCGCTCCCAAGGCTACGCTTGCGGCTAAGGTCGAAGCCTTGCTCTGAGAGCAATTGACAATTAACAATTGACAATTGACAATTTAAAAGAGGAGAGGGGCGATTGAGAATTTGGCTTCACATGAAGTGAAAAACCAATTCTCAATCGTCCCTCTTTTTTTCACCGAGCGCGAAGCCCAATTGTCAATTGTCCATTGTCCATTGTCAATTAAAATCAGAGTTCTCCCGGCCGTTCTTCCCCTTCTTCTCCAGTCGATTCACCACTTTCTCCCTTCGGACGCTTTGCGCGCTGGTTGTAAGCCGTCGTCGTCTCGGTGATAAGCTGGTTCAGGTTGTTCACATACGTTTCGGTCTCCGCCGTAGGCTGCACGATGTTATACGATTGCGCCAGCAACGCAAGGTCTTCATACTTCTCACCCAGTCGCGTCCGAATCGTCGCCCCGCTTTCCTTCCGGTTCGCCGCGCGTGCCTGAAGGCGTTGGCTCGTTATCGCGCGGTAGGCATTGTTTGCCGCCTCCAGCTCCGTGAGGTAGGTCTCTAAGCGGAGTGCAGCGATATGCGTCGCGTTCTCCTCCTTCCGAAGGTCGGCCAGAAGCCCTTCAATCATGACCGTTTCCTGTGCGCCGGGCAGCTTCGCCAGCCCCACGTAGGGTTTAATCACTTTGTAGAGCGCGTTTCCCGCCTCGCTCTCCGCCGCGATGGGCGACTTGCTGGCGTTCGTAATAAGCTGCGTCACATAAGTCGCTGTCATGTCGCGCCGCTTGTCTTGCGCCTCCGACTCTTCCGTCTCTTGGGCGATGCGCGACTCACTGACGACTTCCGCAAGCGCCTCCACATCCGCCTGCATCGCACTGACGAACTCCACCGTCAGTCCCAATGCCGGTACGCCCGTTTCCGCCGTCGTCGAAAGTAGCGACAAACCGCCCGGACGTTCTTCTTCTTCCTCCGAAGCGGTAGGCAATAGCGACAGGGCGCCTTTCATAAAGGCGAGAAACTCGGCGTTGTTCAAATTGGTCAGTCCAATGGACTTAATTGTTATAAAACTGCTCATAATCGTAATCTTTTATGAATTAATATGGATGCAAGATACGAAAAGTTTCTCTTTATGCAATCGAAAGTGGCATTTTTCTGTAAAAAAATGATAATCGAGCCCTCGATTATGGCAGTTCATCCTCGAAAAGTAATAATCGAGCCCTCGATTATGCTATTTCTACCACGAAAACCCATAATCGAGCTCTCGATTATCGTTTCGACAGGGTGAAAAATGAAAATCGAGCCCTCGATTATGGCTTTTCTGCCTGGAAAAGTGATTTCCGAGCCCTCGATTATGGGTTTTCACCCCTGAAAGGGGATAATCGAAGGCTCGATTATAAGATTTTAACTTTTTAATCGCCATTGTTACTTTTGGCTTGACCCAAAAGTAACCAAAAAGTCAAGGCTTAACCGTGCGGGCTACTCCGTTCCCTCCGTCCGCTGTCGCGTCTGAAACTCGCTTCGCTCAAACAGCAGACGCTCCGGCCGCTCCCTCCGGTCTCTCCGCTTAACGCCCACCCGCTTAGGCCAAAGTAGAGCCTCGCGGCTCTATGGGGAGGGGGCGGGAGGGGATTTTTATTCTTGCTTGGGTTTATTGAAAAATAGTATAAGTAGATAAATCGCTACAATTACATCTACAAAATTCCACATCCCACGCCCAAGTGCTATTTTCCAGAATGGCTGAAACAATAAAGCCAAAGCAACGAAAACGAATGATAATTCTTTTCGTCCGGTTTCATAATGTTCATAAGCTATTATGCAAAACAATACAGCCGAAACGAATCTCACTAACATGAAATAGCCGTAAGGCATAGGAGCCAAGCACACCAGCAGGGCGATTGCCCATATCAAGAGGATGGTTTTATTCTTTTCTATCATGAATCCTTTCTTTTATTTATTCAACTTTATATAGTTGACTATTTTCTGATCACGTACCAGTTTCAAATACATATCAAATTCTTTATCAGTAAATCCGCTAATCAGAATTAGTTGCTCTTTCTCTTCCTTTAAAGACTCATATGTCTCTTTTATTGCTTGATAAACTAATACATTGTCAACATCTTCTGCTCCAATACACTTTCCCTTCATATATTGTATACTGTTTTCAAATATATCGTTAACCATGATTTTAAACTGCTTCTGTGCCTCAGATACAGAGATATTTCCCTTATTTATTACATCTGATTTGTCTTTATTATTTGTAACGGTGGTAGGAATATCGGGAATAAACTTCCTTTCAACTGTTTCTTCCTGAGGTTTTTTGGGTACAGCATCTGCATATTGGGAAAGTTTTAACAAGACAATCACTAAAACAGAGCCGAAAAGAATGATTATTAATATGATTATTATGTTCATAGATATTTATTATAACAGATAAGAATAAAAATACGTGCTATAAATATTAAAGGAATCATTTACTTCACTTTCCATAAATATAAATATTAAAGAGAAGGAAATAACTGAGTATATAATGTTACCGCTTGAGAAAAAGTGATTTTATCTCCAAGAAGATTCCGCTTCATATACTCACATCCTGCCCACAATGAACCACATAACATATCCAGCGGCCACCAAACAAAAGAAATGATTGCCAAAAAGAATATTAGACTGGATAATAATTTCACAATGCTGTTAAGAAAATAGGAAATCCACCCTTCTATGAAACATGGAATTTGAATTATTGAAAGTAGCAATACAATTATAGTTTTCATTTTCTATTGAATTTATTTCGATTAATATATGAGTAATATTTCTAGTTATAATCTATCCTAATGGGTAAATAGATTACCAATTGCAAGTGTTATTGCATTTTATGTCCCGATGTAAATCATGAAAAAGCCCTCCAAAACTCCTTCCCAGTCCCCAAAAGGAAATTATAAAAACACTAAAGCGTGGAACTGCAATGCCACGTCTTAGATGAAGGTCCTGAGAAAACCTAATGAGCAGATGTAGTAACAGCAGCCCACGCTTATAGCGTGAGAACCACTATGCTATCCTTGCTCATTTGAAAATTTCTCAGGTTTTCATCTACAAGA
>CALUTX010000132.1 GCA_944323815.1 uncultured Parabacteroides sp.
ACCCAAACTATTGGGTAGGAAGAAGAACGGCGAATTACTGTTTGGCTATACCCGCCTGCAGGGGGTGAACTATATCGAGCCTATCTTGTCAGCGCGGAAGCCCAAAGTGGTGGCTACCGATGGGAAGTCGCGTGTGGAAGTGGTGATAGAGAATTTCGGGCAGGTCGCATCGGAACCAACAAGCATATCTGTTTTAGCGGAGATAGACGGAAAGGAGGTTACATTGGGCAGAAGTGACCTTCCTGCCATCAAGCCTTATGGAAAAGAAACGATTGAGGTGAACATATCTGCATCGCTCTCCACAGATTCCTCGTTGAAAGTTTTGTTTGGTAGCAAGGAATAAAAATTCCACTGCGGAGGAAAAACGGATATTCGAAAATACTTTCTAATTTTATCCCCAGAAATTACAGATAAAGATTATCTAAGTAAAAATATCGAAAGGTGCATGGAAAAAGAGATGAGAGAATTGAATAGACAGACAATAGGAAAACGTATTTACCCCGAACGTATCATCCAGTTTGGCGAAGGGAATTTTTTGCGGGCGTTTGTCGATTGGATTATTCAAAAGATGAATGACCAAGTGGAATTTAATAGTAGCGTGGTCGTTGTTCAACCCATCGAGCAGGGGATGGTTGACCGGTTGCAGGCACAAGATTGTCTGTATCATGTCAATCTGCAGGGATTGGACAAAGGGAAGAAGGTGGACAGCTTGACGCGCATCGATGTGATCAGTCGGGCGTTGAATCCTTATACGGAGTTTGATGCCTTTTTGAAGTTGGCGGAACAGCCGGAGGTGCGCTTCGTTGTTTCCAATACGACGGAAGCGGGTATCGCGTTCGACCCGGCTTGTCGTTTGGAAGACAGACCGGCTGCCTCTTATCCGGGCAAACTGACCCAATTGCTTTATCACCGCTATCAGACATTTCAGGGTGACCGGAGCAAAGGGTGGATAATCTTCCCTTGCGAATTGATTTTCCTGAACGGGCATAAACTGAAGGAGACGATTGAACAATATATCGATTTGTGGAAATTGGGAGCTGATTTCAAAGCATGGTTTGCGGAGGCTTGTACGGTTTGTGCGACGTTGGTCGACCGGATTGTGCCGGGTTTCCCGCGCAAAGAGATTGATGCAATTCAAGAGCGGTTAGGGTATCGCGATCAATTGGTTGTACAGGCAGAAGTGTTCCATCTGTGGGTGATTGAAGCACCTGAATCAGTAGCTAAGGAGTTTCCGGCAGACAAAGCGGGATTGCATGTCCTGTTTGTCCCCAGTGAAGAACCGTATCATCAACGGAAAGTAACGTTGCTCAACGGTCCACATACGGTTTTGGCGCCTGTCGCATGGCTTTCCGGTGTGGACATTGTGCGGGCAGCTTGCCAACATGCGGTGTTGGGACCGTTTATCCGCCGGGTGATGTTTGACGAACTGATGGAAACATTGGATTTGCCGCATGAGGAATTGGTGCAGTTCGGACAGGACGTGTTGGAACGTTTCAACAATCCGTTTGTAGACCATTCGGTGGTCTCCATCATGCTGAACTCGTTCCCGAAATACCAGACACGCGATTTGCCGGGATTGAAAACCTATCTGGCAAGGAAAGGGGAATTGCCCAAAGGATTGGTCTTAGGTTTGGCTGCCATTATCACCTATTATAAAGGAGAGATACGAGCCGACGGCGCACAGGCTAAACCGGAAGATTCGGTTGAGATTGTTCAATTGTTGCAACAACTGTGGGCGACCGGTTCCACGCAAACGGTGGCAGAAGGCGTGTTAGGCGCGGTCTCGATTTGGGGAGAAGATTTGAATCGGATTCCGGGTTTGACAGCGATGTTGAAAGACTTCTTGGATGAGATTCAGGCAAAAGGAATGTTGGAAACGGTAAAAGGAATCAGTTGATGCGGACGTATATACAAATTCATCCGGCAGACAATGTCGTCGTTGCGCTTGTCGATTTGCAACCGGGGTTCTGCGTGGAAACGGAGACTGGTAAGGTTGTGTTGCAGGAAACTATTCCAGCGGGGCATAAAATCGCGTTGCATGATTTGACAGCGGGAGAATTAGTGGTAAAATATGGGGCTCCTATTGGACATACGATTGCGGCGATATCGGCTGGCAGCTGGGTCAATGAAAAGAATATAAAGACGAACTTAGAAGGCTTGAGCGAATATACCTATGCGCCAACTGCTTGTGTAAAGCAGCAAGAAACATCGGTTGCTTCACCGCTTACTTTTCAAGGCTATCGGCGGAAAAACGGGCAAGTCGGCATTCGAAACGAGCTGTGGATTGTCCCGACAGTGGGCTGCGTGAATGGCATTGTGAAGCAGTTGGCGGAACAGTTTCTGCAGGAATATCCGACATTGGGGATGGATGCAGTTGTCGCGTTTCCGCATAATTACGGTTGCTCGCAGTTGGGCGACGATCATGAAAATACACGGAGAATTTTGCGCGATGTGGTGCTACATCCCAATGCGGGTGCCGTGTTGGTGGTTGGACTGGGATGTGAGAATAATCAGATTGGCGCATTCCGCGAACTGTTGGGCGATTATGACCGAGAGCGCATTGCCTTTTTGGAAACGCAAAAAGTGGCAGACGAGCTGGAAGCCGGAATGCAACAGCTGCGAGAACTGTATGCGGTTGCGTCGCAAGATAAACGGGAAGAGATTCCGTTGTCGGAATTGCGGGTCGGCTTGAAATGCGGTGGTTCGGATGGCTTTTCCGGTATTACGGCCAATCCTTTGCTGGGACGTTTTTCTGATTTCTTGGTGGAGCAAGGCGGGACGACTGTGTTGACAGAGGTCCCGGAGATGTTTGGTGCGGAAACGATGCTGATGAATCGCTGTTGCTCACAGTCGGTTTTCGATAAAACGGTTCATCTGATTAATGATTTCAAATCCTATTTTCTGAAAAACGATCAGCCGATTTATGAAAATCCCTCTCCGGGTAATAAAGCAGGCGGTATTTCCACGTTGGAGGAGAAGTCGCTGGGGTGCGTCCAAAAGTCTGGAACTTCGGCCGTACAAGATGTCTTGAAATATGGCGAGCGGTTGCAGACGAAAGGTTTGAACCTATTGAGTGCGCCGGGAAACGATTTGGTGGCCAGTACGGCATTAGCAGCTTCGGGGTGCCATCTGGTTTTGTTTACGACAGGGCGCGGAACACCGTTCGGTACGTTTGTTCCCACTGTGAAAGTGTCCACCAACAGTCGCCTGTTCCAGCATAAACCGCGCTGGATGGATTTCAATGCCGGCTCTTTGGTCGAAGAGGAACCGATGGAAGCACTTTGCCAGCGTTTTATCCGCTCGGTCATTGAGATAGCGAGCGGCAAACAGACCTGCAACGAGGTGAATCATTTTCGTGAGATTGCCATCTGGAAATCCGGCGTAACGCTATGACACGGGAAGAGGTGGCACCCGTCATTCTTTCTGCCAGCCGTTCGACCGATATTCCGGCTTTCTATGCGAAATGGTTCTTTGATCGGTTGGCAGAAGGATATTGTGTTTGGACGAATCCGTTCAATCAGCAGAAAATGTATGTCTCGTTCAGACAATGTAAGGTGATTGTTTTCTGGACAAAGAACCCGAAACCGATTTTGCCTTACCTGCATGAACTGGATGAGCGAGGCATCCATTATTATTTTCAGATGACGCTGAACGATTATGAACAGGAGGGTTTCGAACCGAATGTCCCCGCTTTGGAAGAACGGATTGACACGTTTCGCCAACTATCGGAAATGATAGGGCACGAGCGGGTTATTTGGCGTTTCGACCCGCTGATTTGTACATCTGAACTGACGCCTCGTATGCTTCTTGCTCGTATGGAGAAGATAGGTAATCGACTGAAAGGATATACGGACAAACTGGTCTTCAGCTTTGTCGACGTAAAGGCATACCGCAAGGTGCAAAACAATCTGGTAAAGGAAACGCATTGGTTTACGAAAGAAAATGTACAGCAAGCGGAAATGAACGTTGCACAACAACTGGAAATCGGAGAAGGGCTGGCCAAACTGCGGGAAGCGTGGAAACGGGCAGGCTGGAATTTGACGCTTGCCACCTGCGCGGAAGAAATAGATTTGAGCCGCTATGGCATTGAGCATAACCGTTGCATCGACGGCGAACTAATGGAACGGCTTTTTTCTGAGGACAAGGAATTGGTATATTATCTTCACACCGGAAAATGGCCGGAACCGGATTTGTTTGGGAATATACCTGCCATCCCGGATAAACGGAAAGATTTAAAAGACAGAGGGCAACGTAAAGCTTGCGGTTGCATGGTGAGTAAAGACATCGGCATGTATAACAGTTGCCACCATTTCTGCGTGTATTGTTATGCGAACACGAGTAGAGAAGCTGTTTTGAAGAGATTTCCTTCCGGGTAAATGCGGCTATCTCCCATCTGTTTCTCTTTTATCCGGAAAGTAACATTTTTTATTTTGTCGGTCTGTCTTTTATTTTTAGGCTGTAACCCACCTTCGTGACGGAATCAATTTCGATGTCCATGCACTTCAAGTGTTCCCGTAAACCGATTATCTCTTTTGAGATTCGGTTTTTTTCTGTGCGGGATGCTTTTGTCACCTCCGGCCGTTTGTAGACCGTCACCAAAAAATCCTCATACGTCAAGGTGTAATGTTCCTTGTTCAGGAACGCACGGAAATAGAGCAAATCCAGATTTTTCAATTGTAAAACCTGTTCTCCTCTTTTTAAAACGCCGCATTGTTCATCAAAAAGCAAATCGTCTTTCAGTTGTTTCCATTGGATCGGTTCGGATTCCCATAGTGAGGCGTCTTTCGGTGTCTCCTCCGTGTTTCCGACCGAATTGTTCTTGCGCTTTTTGTATAAGCAGAGAAAGATTCCTCCTGCCAGCCAGAGCGAAAGTAATAAATAGGTGTACCAATGATTCCATAACAAATTCTCGTCGGCGAGTTTGATGTAGGCACGTAAAATAATGTCGTTCTCCTTTTCCGGATTGAGCCGATAAACCACTTCGTACACTAAAAAATCTTCCTGCAGCAAGTCTTTTCGGACAGCATGTGTTTCTCCCTTGTTTGTGCAACTGACAGCACTCCATTCCACAGGAACATCCTCTTTTTTTAACTGCAATCGGAACAGGCTGTCCAAGCGATGGCGGCAAGAATCTTCCATTGTCAAATAAGATTGATTGGCCCATTCAATCTTCTCATTACCAGGAATCGTGTTTTTGGAGCGTTGCGCATCATAATCACATAGAAATCGGTTAATAAACAAGTTCTTCTCTTCTACGATTGCTTTTGTAAATGCGATTTTTGCCTTTATCGGCATTTGTTTTTGCCGCTCAACGTATGAAAAGTATCCCGGTCCGAACAATAGAATCGTCCAGACCAACCCAATCAATCCCGTTTTTTTATCAAAGAAACTCATACGATTCATGCTATCCCCCTTTGCAAATTGTTGAGTTTTTGTTGAAACTCCTGTTGTTTTATGTTTTAAGTCTCTGTTTTATAATTGATTGCAAATCTCCTCAAATTCTCATCACTTTTCTTCTTGCAAATGAACAAATCTATCTTACATTTGCAATGAATCAATACAAAACAATTTCAATAAGACAAAGGTATGGTAAAACAAAAGAAAATTCAAATTTTAGTAGAATATCTTGGGTAAACAGTCAATTTGCTACGACCATACATACCCATGAGAAGAAAGGATGTGTAATGTTCACACAATCCTTTCTTCTTCAAATTCAAACAAATCACATTCGTATGAAAAATCTATCGTTACTTTTTTTCTGTTTATTGTGCGTCGCCTGTTCCCAGACCCCACAAATCGAACACGATTTCGTTGAGCCTACAGTTATTTACAATGACATAGAAAGTCGTATGCCCGGCTCTTTGATGATTCTCAACCACTATGCAATTTGGTCAGATCCGCTCTCTGCGGATGATCAAGTTCATGTCATCAATCTTCAAACCAATCAAGAAATAGGAAAATTCCTTGACATCGGGAATGGGCCAAATGAATTTGTAACCCCCGACTATACTCTTACTTCCAACAATAATGTAATCGTTTATGACACGAGCCAAGACAAAATGTCTTTTTACTCTATCGATAGCCTTGAAAAACAAAAGTATCCACTGGTTATGACAATAAAAGCCGAAACACAAAGCTATACCCGTATCATCGATACGCAAGGGCAAAATTTTGTCAAGTTCAAACCGGACAATAAATATCCTTTTCTTTATGGCCAACAGCCATTTGGGAAATGCCTATTTGAAAAAGAAGAGGAATTTAACAACAGATTCGATGTCTTACAAGGGAACATTGCATACAATCGCGACAATCAGACATTTATATATTCAGCTTTTGATTTCCCTTATATAGCAGCATACAAAAAAGAGGAACAATCTGACAATTTCCGTTTATTGTGGGAACGGAAAGGGGACATTGACTATTATGTTTCTGAAGGGAAGATGATTCTTGACAGAACAAGAATGGGTGCAATGGAATTAGCTTTGACCAAAGATTACATTGTCACGGTACAACGGGATTATCAAA
Organism: uncultured Parabacteroides sp.; assembly: GCA_944323815.1. GTDB lineage: Bacteria > Bacteroidota > Bacteroidia > Bacteroidales > Tannerellaceae > Parabacteroides. The sequence continues at coordinate 6,526 of CALUTX010000132.1, forward strand.
CAGACCCGACTGATGAATCCAGAGTGGGGTGGGACTTCAGCATGCTTCCTCAAACATTGTTTGTCTACGATTATCAATCCAACCTGAAAAGAATCATAGACTTCAAAATGCCCATATTGAGAATCGGTTCGGACATCAAAAACAATACAATTTATGCCATCGTTGTAAATCCCGATTTTTGTTTGGTTAAATATGATATATTGCAATAAAAAGGGGAAAAACATATCTTTTCTCTTTCTGAATCTAAAGGCAATGTTTTTACCAATTATGTCAAACCCGAAAATGAGGATGATAATCCAGTTATTCAAATATTGCATTTAAAACAATAACAAATTTAGTAATATTCGTGACTTTGTACTTGATAGTTCATTTTCTTTAAACTCATAATTACAATGAAACCCTTATTAATTTTACTCAGCGTATTCATCTCGTTCCATTGTCAAAGTAACGAGATAGGTAAAACCATTGACATGACGCATCCTCAACGAATTAGTTTTGACAGTATTGTGGAAACGATTTCTTGTGTCCAGTTGGAGAAAGATCTTTTCGGCAATTGTAAGAGCATGATTCCCTACAAAGACCATTTCTATTTCATGGGTTCTATCATGGCAGGAAGTAATCTTGTTATGTACGACAAAGAAGGAAAATTTATCAAAGAAATTAATTTCTCTGACGCTTTATTGGTCAATTCCATGTGTATGGTTCCGGAACGGGATGAATTGTGGGTAACCAGTCAGTTTAAAGTACTCAGTAAGTACAAAACGGATGGGAGCTTAATCAAAAGATTCTTGCTCCCCTTTAATTGCGCGAATATATATCCGGTAGACAAACAAAACTTCCTGATTTATTCCGGTGGCGGTCCCAACCATATAGAGAAGCATTATTTTGCCCTGACCGATTTTCAAGCGATTCACAATCTGTTTAGGCCTATGCAGAATAATAACAAATATGGCCACAATCATTGGAGTCTGTTTGCCCCTACCGCCAAAAACAAGCAACTGTTTCTTTTTTTAGACGGTGTAGACACCATCTTTTCATACAACATTCAAAAGCAAACATTGAAGCCTTATTACAAATTAGATTTTCACGGTGATTTCTTGTTGGAATCCCAAGAGCCAACTGATGATAGGGAGATGGCAGAAATCATCACCAAACGGAAATACATTTACGGGCATTACAGTTTTTACCAAGCCTCTGATAAACTGTTTTTCAAATTAGTTGGCAAGCGGGAAGATTTCTGTATGATTGATTTGAAAACAGATTCCTTGTATGCCTTCGACCGGCTTTTCGACAGTTTCCAATCACGTTATGTAAACCCGTTTGTCAGTTCAGACGGGACGAATCTGTATCTGCTTGTCCGGGAAAAGGATTTGCTTGAACATTATATGAATGTGAAATGTACTTATCCCGCCATTCGGGATTT